>JANORL010000312.1:0-3527 GCA_031415295.1 Polyangiaceae bacterium
GTCCGCCCGAAGTCTTGCCAGATCGAAACCTCGAACAACGCATGGCGGTCTACCAAAACGAAATGGGCAAAACGCTGGAATCCGTATTGTCTAACGAAACGCTGACGTCGTCCCCCACGCACCTCTTGCATGTCACCTGTACCGGCTATGCCGCGCCTAGCATTGCCGAGCAGTGGGTGAGCAAGCGCGCGGAAGAATTTCCTTCCTTGGTCACGCCAATCGTACAACACATTTACCATATGGGTTGTTACGCTTCGGTGCCCGCTTTGAGAACCGCACAGGGACTTTTGGCGATCGAAACCGATGCTTCCGTGGCCATCGTGCATACGGAATTTTGCTCGCTGCACTTGCACACCGTAACCACATCCCCAGAACAATGGGTCGTCCAGAGTTTGTTTGCCGACGCGGTCATCAAATACGAAGCGACAGCCCGGCCACCTCGAGGCCAACGATCCCTTCGACTTCTTTCTACCTTCGAGCGTATTGTTCCTGCCAGCACGGGCGATATGACCTGGAATCTCACGGACGAGCGTTTTGAAATGACGCTGTCGCGCGAGGTTCCGACGAAGCTACGCGAATGCTTGCGACCGTTCGTGAACGATTTACTCGCACGCGCAGGCCTATCCTTCTCCGATTTGCCACACATGATTGCGGCCATTCACCCTGGTGGGCCGAGGATTATCGACCAAGTGATGCAATCGTTGGAGTTGGACGAAGCCCAAGCGACATGGTCGCGAAAAACTCTTTACGAACATGGGAACGTATCGAGCGCGACGCTGCCATTGCTTTGGAAATCTCTTGTCGACGCCAGCGAGATCCCATCCCAGACGCCCATTTTTTGCTTGGCATTTGGTCCTGGGTTGACGCTGGCCGGCGCAGTCCTTATCATGACGGAGGCAACGCCGTGACGCCCGTCCTGGGATTTGGAATGAGCCTAGGCATTCAGGGAATGCTGTTGATGTATGATGATATCGTGCTTCATCAGCGTCGTGGTTTACCGCGATGGGAACGAATTGGGCACCCCATTGATACCTTCTTTTTCGCGCTTCCCATTGGACTCGCAGCCTGGAAAGGGTCTGAAACGTCGGCTAGCGTGTATGGGGGACTCGCGCTGCTGAGTTGCCTCGTCATCCTCAAAGACGAATGGGTGCATGTCGGCCGAATCAATGCGCTCGAAGCCACCATCCATGCAGCGCTTTTCGTCATCCATCCGGTGACTTTGTATATGGCCTGGCAACTTGCGAAAACGGGACAAACCTTGGGCCTCCTGCTTGCCTGGACGGCTTTGGTGTGCGTTGTCGTGTTTCAAATCATTCATTGGAATTTCGGGAAGGGACCTCATGAGCGCCATTGAAGATCGGCAGCATATCAACAATGCCATTTATGATACGCTCGCCGACCGTTGGTACGAAGCTTGGGACGATCCGGTGGCTCTACTACGACAAGAAACCCACGCCAAACTCGCGTGGGCGATCCCGCTCATGCTTCGGACGGGCATATCGAGCGTTCTCGATATGGGTTGCGGTGCGGGTTTCGTATCGAATGACTTGGCCAAAGCTGGTTTTCAAGTCACGGGCGTGGACTTTTCTCGCGAGACGTTGGATGTCGCGCGCCGCCATGCACCGGATCAAAACGCTCCTCGGTATGAGTGGGCTGATGCGTATGCGCTTCCATTCGACGAAAAGACGTTCGATGCCGTCGTAGCATTTGATTTTTTGGAACACGTGACCTCGCCGGAAAAAATAATCGTCGAAGTCAAACGAGTGCTCCGTCCCGGTGGTCTCTTTCTTTTTCATACGTTCAATCGAAATCCACTGGCTCATCTGGTCATCATCAAAGGCGTCGAATGGTTTGTGAAGAACACGCCGCCTCACATGCATACGATTGAATTATTCATTCGTCCATCGGAACTCGCGGTTTTCCTCCGTGACCATGATTTTTCCAAACCGGAGTTTCACGGCTTGCGTCCCGTCATCAATCGGGCTTTTTTTGAGCTATTGAGGACGGGTGTCGTATCGCCTGGATTTCGATTCACGACGACATCGTCCACGCTGCTTTCGTATTGCGGGTCGAGTGTGTCGTTGCGGTGACGCCATTGCAGTGGCGATATTTTCCTAGCGAAGCAATCGCTTCGCGACTTCCCACGATCTTGCTTGGTGATGACTTCAAGAAATAGACGTACGTCTTTGGACGCTATGTCCTTGCCAACTGTTAAGGAAAAACCTACGTGAAAACCAACTCGAAAATTCGCTTTCTCGCTTTACCTTTTGCCGTTGCGACGGTCGGTCTGATTCCGATGCTCGGTTGTGATCAGATCGTCGATGCCCAGCAGTCGCTCTGCTGCTCGGAGTTCATTCCTGGCAAAGATTTATCCGTCATTGACTGGGGCCTGGTCGGTCAAGCCAATGTGAATTACGGCGCGCTCATGCAAGCAATGGCCGACTTCTCGGCGTCGGGTACAAGCATGGCGACCGACGTTTCCAATGCTTGCCAAGCCATTGCTACCGACCTTGGCACAGACCCCAAAATCGTAAAGGAAACGCAAGCTGACAAGCGGGCCAATGCATGGTGTCAGCTAGCGATCGCGAAAATTAAGGAAAAAGCAGGCCAGGCTAGCATCAAGCTCGCCTACCAACCCCCAGCGTGCACGATCAATGCGAGTTTGCAGGCGAACTGCGAAGCGCGATGTAGCGCGAACGTGGCTTGCGAAGTTACCCCGGGGCAAATCATTGCGCGTTGCGAACCGGGACGACTCTCGGGCAAATGCGACGCAAAATGCGAAGCGAAATGCGAAGGCTCGGCGCAGCTCGCAGTCACGTGCGACGGCACCTGCCAAGGCGTTTGTGAAGGAACGTGTGCTGGCAACTGTGACAATATGCTCGGCAATCAGTGCAACGGTCGTTGCGATAACACCTGCAATGGCAAGTGCCGCGGCTCATGTGACGTGAGCGCATCGGCTGGCGTGCAATGCGAGGGTGATTGCACGGGTGGTTGTTCGGTCGAGGTCAAGGCGCCGAAGTGCAAAGGCGAGCTCAAGCCCCCGAGCGCGGAGTGCCAGGTCGATGCCAATTGCAATGGGTCCTGCCGGGCGAGCGCCAGTGCGAAGGTCGATTGCACCGAGCCGTCGCTCACCATTACAGCTAGCGCGGGCATCGAAGACGTTGTCACGACGCTCAAGATTAACCTACCCAAGCTGCTCGTCGTTGCAGAAAAGGTCAAGCTGTCGCTTGGCAACGCGCAACTCCTCATCGATGCGAGTGCGAATGTGACGTTCGATTCGACCAAAGCGGTTTCGTGCCTGATTCCGGCTGGTGCCGCCATGGCCGCCGCGTTGTCGAATATCGAGGCGAGCGGAGCAAACAGCCTCGAGGTTACCGCAGCAATCGCCGCGACGCCCTGAAAAACCGCTTCAGTTGACTTGCTCGCTCGCGGCTGATCCCGCTCGCCTTCCAAAAACGCCTCCTTGAATCCTTGCGCCACCTTGAACGGCAAAAATGCAGCCCACAAGCAGAATGGGGTCACGAAGC
>JANORL010000313.1:0-13971 GCA_031415295.1 Polyangiaceae bacterium
AATCACCGAAAGGTGACGGCCGATGGGGTCAAGCGGACCTAGGTGGGAGCATGTGGGAGTGGAACTTGGATGGATTCGACTCGTATAGCGTAGTATGCAACAATTGTGCCAATATACTTAGTATATCCTACCGGGTGATCCGGGGCGGCGATTGGTACTACGATGCGTCCTACCTGCTTTCCTCGGGCCGCAACAACAGCACCCCCGTCGACCACTACTACTTCGTCGGGGCCCGGTGCGCGAGGACACCGTTTTGAGTGGCACGGTGTTTGCTAAACGCTGCGCGAACCCTTGATCCTTGATCCTTAAACCCTTAACAACAGTCTTGACAGAACGGTGAAAGCATGCTTGCTGGTGTTTGTCTTGACAGAATGGTGTAGACATGCATTGCACTGCGTTTCCGATACCCAAAAACGATGCCAGCAAATGATCCACGGGCGAAAGCATGAGGTTTGCCCAGATCTGCGACGTCAGGTTTCCGATGGGCAAACCATGCGGTCGCTCAAACGGAGTGAACAAGTCATCGCCTGGAAAATAAAATGAGGTCGGTTCCACGTGCGCTGGTGCGTCGAGAATGCGTTTCGTCACGCCCCACCAAGCAACGGGCGTCACGGGCCGCAACAGTGTTTCTAGGATCTCGTGGTCGACGGACGGGAAAAACTTGGCCATGTCGATCCGCAGTACCCAAGCGTGCGTTCGGGCGAATTCGATGGCCTTGCGCAAACACCGATGCGTTCCAAATCCTGTTCGACACGCGTACGATTGCGTGACGAACGATCGCTCGATGCGCGGAAGGGTCTCGTGGATGAGCGCGTGCTGCACGACACGATCGCGAAACGGCAGAGCTGAAATCAACCGCGGTTTCGGATCAAGAATGCGAAAAGCACGCGCCGGCCCAGGGTACCACCGCCCTTCTGCAAGTTCATGAGTAAGCGAAAAGCACGCCGCTTCGAGGTCGATGAGGAACGTCGCAACGTCGCGCGACTGGCGCTTTCCGCGTGCCGCGTATTGGGCCAGGCGAATGATTGTGATGGCGTCGGGCATCGGCCAGGCCGGTTGCTGCTGCGTGCATCGCGGTAAAACGACGTCAAGGGCACCCATTCGCCATCTCGCGTCGTTTGGCACGGCGCTCTGTTCTGTTCGTCGAAATAGAACGAGTGAGTTTTCCTTCTATGGTCCAAAGTTGTCTTGACAGACGCGCAATTGTCATTATCGTCCGCCGTCACGATGCTGCGCAACCTTGAAGATGTCTTGGGCAAGAACATTTTGCGCGATCTCTTCCAATTGCGTGGTTCGGCGGAAACGGAAGCCGAAGTTCCTCCGGGCAATGCCAAACGAATCGACTTGTGGTTCGTCCCGGACAAGGACAAGCTCGCGGCGAATGCACGCGAATTTACAGGCATCTTGGTCGCGATCACGGAAAACCCAGCGGCGATCGAGTTGTGGAGTGCTCCGCTGGGCGCGGATGATTTCCACGCGACACTTGCAAAACGTGAGGTTTGGCGCGAGATTCTCGAATTGCGGGACAAACGGCCTTGGCCGCGTCCGATACTTTGGCATATTTGCGCGGGCAAACCCGAAACGGTGATGGAAGAATTCGGCTTTGAACCGGCCGAACTTCCAGGATGGTACCGGCCATCTAAGCGTGGACTACGCGTGCAGATCGTGGTGGTTGGCGAATTGCCGAAGACGCGCAGTACACTATTGTTTCGGCTGCTTGCTCGAGGTCGTGTTCGTCACGACGCTTTGCGAGAACTTCGGGAATTGCCCGATGATGCATGGGAAAAACAGCTTGCACACCCGTGGCTGGTGCGGTTAGGATTGGAGGTGCCCCTTGATCGAGTGGAGGCGCCCGAGGACAGGGAGTTTGTCATGGACATTCAAGCGTGGTACAAGGAACACAATCAGAAGCTTCGGGACGAGTGGTTGCGAGATTTGCACGAGCTGCGTACTGAAGACGTTCAAGCGTGGTACAAAGATTTTCTTGAGACCCATGACCGGGAGGTCGAAGCGAGGGTGCTTCGTGGGCTCGAAACGCAACGTGTTGAAGCGCAGCGCCAAGCCGAAACCAACCAACTCGTACGCCAGTTCGAGCATCGTCTTGCTCGACGGCTCACGACGAATGAATGCGGCATGCTCACCGCCCGTATCGAGACGCACGGGTCTGCGCACCTCGCAGATCTGGTGCTGGATCTCTCAGGTGCCGAACTCACCGCGTGGTTCGAGCAGCAGCTCGCCGACGCGCGTGCGTAAGCTGGTCTCGTTTGCCGATGCCTCGGACGTAGCAAGTCATTGAGCAAAGGGTCGAACGCGGCGCTTCTTGCGACGCATGTTTGTCCAAATACTTGACTCCCAACACGTTTGGCGTGACGCTCCTCGCATGTCCGCTCCCCTTGTCGAAGGTGCGCTCTTTGCAGGCCGTTACCGCATCGTGCGTATGATCGCGCAGGGCGGCATGGGCGCCGTCTACGAAGTGATCCACACCGAGACAAACCGCCGCCGCGCCCTCAAAGTCATGCACCCGCACATCTTCGAGAGCGACGAACTGCGCGAACGATTCAAACGCGAAGCCCGTGTCGCCGCCGACATCGAAAGCGATCACATCATTGACGTTTCCGACGCCGGCATTGACGAGGTTTCACGTACCCCATTCATGGTTATGGAATTCTTGCGCGGCGAAGAGCTGGGCAAACGAATCAAACGTATCGGCCCCTTGCCGTTTGCCGAAGTGCTCATATATCTGCGACAAACCGCCCTCGCGCTCGACAAAACCCACGCCGCGTCCATCGTCCATCGCGATCTCAAGCCCGATAACCTCTTTTTGACCCACAGCGACGAAGGATCGCCCCGGGTCAAGATTCTGGACTTCGGCGTAGCCAAAGTCGTCGCAGAAGGCGCGACGGGACAAGGCACCCAAAGCCTTGGAACACCACTTTACATGGCTCCCGAGCAGTTTTACCCCAATGCACGAGTAACACCCGCTGTCGACATTTTTGCATTTGGACTCGTCGCGTACACCCTGCTCGTTGGCGTTCCGTATTGGCGCCCGGAATCGACTGCCGCGGGAGGCCTGGTTCCATTCATCACCATGGCCATTCACGGACCGAAAGCTCCGCCGGTCGAACGCGCCGCAACGCTGGGCGTAAACTTGCCATGCAGTTTCGATGAATGGTTTTTCCGAGCAACCGCATTTAAACCCGAAGCGAGGTTTGGCCTGGCCAGTGAAGCGGTTGTAGCACTGGAAAAAGTATTCGAGCACGTATCGCTGGCGGATCTGTTGGTCACGGCGCCCCTGGTACGCGCTCCTGCCGCTTCGGTGCCGGCATTCGCTTCGACGCCCGGTACGTTTGTCCCGACTGCCATTCCAGGTTACGTGGAGCCAGCAACGCCCGACAGCCCATTGCCCAACCAATCGCTCGAACCACGATTCCAACGTCGTACACCATTGATTGTCGGTGGCGTCGCGATAAGCGTTTTGGGTTTGTCGTTGATGGTATGGAATGCGCTGCGCACGCCTGCGCCCACGCCCGCGTCTGAGTCCCTTGCGTTGCCGCTCGTGTCAGCAGCTCGAGAAACCGCGATCGTCGCGCCTGGACCCGTTCCAGAACCTTCGCCGTCGACCGTCGTCACGCCAACGTCGATGCCGGTGGTCGAAGTTGCGACCGCCTCACCGCAGGTTCCGACACGCGCCGACGACAAACTCAAGAAAGACAAACCGTCGCCAATATCGGCAGTGACGACTGCACCTACTCCTGCTCCTGCTCCTGCTCCACAAGCGACCACCAAGAAATCCGGAAAAGGCGACCTTCTGGGTCAAGATTGACATATGCGCCACTTCCTCCTTCCCATGCTCGTGCTGAGCTCGAATCTCGTATTTTCGCAAGTTGCCTTCGCCGACGATGCTGCTGCAGCGAAAGTATTGTTCGACAAAGGTTTAGCGGACATGCAGGCCGGTAACTACGAAGCGGGCTGCAAAGAATTGGCAGAAAGTGTGCGACTCGATCGAAAACCAGGCGCGCTTTTCACGCTCGCCACATGTGAATTCGAATGGGGGCGACTCGCAACAGCCATGGCTCGGTATGACGAGTTTCTCCAGATGTTTCTCCGAAAGTACGAGCAAATGTCCGAAACGGACAAACTTCGCCAAGAAGCACGGGCCAAGGATGCGCAAGCAAAACGAGATCAACTCGTGATCGACGTTCCTCGGTGGACCATTACGCTCGCCCCAAACGCGCCCAAAGGCGTGGAAGTGAAGCGTAATGACGAAACGATTGGCGAGGCGATGTGGGGCGTGGAAGTCCCCGTCGATCCGGGCGAATACGTATTGACCACGCACGTGCCCGGAGGACCGGTGACGGAAAAACGCGTCCGCATGGCCAAAGGCGAGAAGCAATCGATTGTCCTCGACGTGTTGTTACCACCCGAGGTCAAACCGCCCTCGGAAAAACCAATCCTCACGCCCCCGCTCTCACCCACGCATCCGCGAACCATTGCGGGAGGCGTTTTTCTTGGTATCGGTGGCGTATTGCTCGCCACGGGTGCCATTGGCGGAGGTATTGCGATGTCGAGCAAAAGCACGGCTGACGCTCATTGCGGAGGTCGTGTCGGTTTTCCTGACAACCCCAATATGTGTGACGATGAAGGCAAAGCCGCGACAAACTCGGCACGAGCAGCGTCGACTGTGTCGACCATTGGATTCGTGGGTGCAGGGATTGGTGCGGCGTTGGGGATTATTTTGATTGCCACATCCCCCAAAACAGCGACGCCCTCCAAAGGTCAACTCGTGCGTCATGTGGAGCTTGGACTGCTATCGGTAGGCCCGTCAGGCGTTTTGGGCGGCGTACGCGGAGACTGGTGAAACATCAGGAAGAGCCCCAGCAACTCTCGTGCTGTTTTCGCAACCACCCGCGTGGCGTCCGATTTTGCTGCGGAAACGAGTTGGACGCGATCGGATGAAATGCCGCGTGGTAATGCGGCCGAATGGTCGACCAACGCGGCCGTCAGTGCGATTCGTCACGCAGGCGTTGACGAATCTTCTGTTGAATGTGCGAAGCGAGCGTGACGAGGTAGTTTTCAGGTAGCAGCTTGAGAACCGCGATCGGAGACGCTGCAAGGATCTCCTCGGCATCAAGCCCCGCGAGACGCTGCTGAGGGTCAAGCCCCGCGAGACGTTTCTCGATGGGCATTCGCTCCACGATCCGTTGAAACCACTCATCGGCCTCTTGCAACTCTTCGATGCTTGGCTCTTTCATGTTCGACTCCTTCATCCACTGCTTGATCCACTGGGCGGCTTTCGCAGACATCTCCTTGTGATGGCCAAGTGCCAAAGGTCGCGTTGAGGTTCCATAACCCGAGCACGATAGCTTGCGCGCTTCCGTTTGCAAAACCAAACGATGCTCAGGAAAAACGTTTTGTTTTGCCGGATGTACACTTGGACGAACCCACGTGGTCCATGGCGGTTCGTCGGAATGGACGCTTCAGTACCGAATGATTACCTTCGGATACGTCTTGATTGCTTTTTCGAACGTTCCTGGATCGTAATCACGGAAATCGAACATCGTCCCTTCACCACGGCGCAAAATCACTTCCCAAATCAGGTCATGGATATTGGGATCCCGCGATTCGAGCAAATGGCGCGTCACATGCCAGGTCTCGAAAATGCGCCGACCAATGACGCTGTGCAGGCTGATACCATCGACGATGAGCCGATCGAAGTTTTCAATGATCGCATCGCCACTCTTCAAGCCGAATAGAATGACGTCTCCACCGCGACGTACCGCCGAAATGGCATTGTTCACGCTCGAATTGACGCCGCTCATTTCCAGGGCCACGTCCACCCCAACACCATCCGTCAATTTGCGAATACGATCGCAAAGTTCCGGATCGCTTGCATGAGGTTTCTCTGCGGAACCTTTCTGCGGCCTGAGCACCACGTCTGCACCAAGACGCCGCGCCATTTCGGCGTGGCTCTCCATCGGCTCGACACCAATGATGTAATTGGCGCCCATCGCGCGAGCAATCGCGACGGCAAAAAGTCCAATCGTTCCACATCCGACGATTGCTACACGTTTGCCACGAAGATTCACCTTCGTACACGCATGCACGGCGTTACCAAATGGCTCCTGAATCGCCGCCACTTCGGGACGAATCTTTGTAATGTCCGTTCGCCACAAAGCTTTGGCGGGAAGTTTCACGTAATCGGCAAAGCAGCCATCTGCGCTGATACCAATGATTTTATCGTCCGCACACACATGCGTATCGCCAATGCGGCATTGGTAACAAAGTCCGCAAACGATATGGCTCTCCGTCGAAACCACATCCCCAACTTCCAACCCATATTGACGTTTCGCATCGACGCCGACTTCGATGACGCGTCCCAGAAGTTCGTGACCAATGACGCGAGTGTTTTTCTTGTCGCGATCCAGCGACTTGAAAATCATGTCCTTAAATGCCGAACGAAACCAAATGCCACGGTCCGAGCCGCAAAACCCCGTCATGATGGGCTTGATGAGCACCATCGACCGGTCATGGTAGTCGCTCGCTTCGTCGATTCGCGGAAGCTCGACCTCAGTTTTACGAAGTCCTGTCGAACAGTCCCAAGGGTCAGATTCTCGATCGTACGTTAAAGCAAACATACCGTCGGTCATGAACAAACGCCTCCTCGAATGCCGCGCACGTGCAGAGCGGGTGGTTTAACAGGCGTTGCGAGCGTTGTGAAGCAGGGACGGCGGCGGAAGCGTACACATCGTACGCTGAGTAAGCCCGACCGAAGATTCCCAACGCGAAGCAGCCTGTTAATCGCCCGCAGAGTGTCGTCGTCAATTCGTCCGGTGCAAGGACGAATTGATTGACGCAATGGGTCAGTCTTATTTGCGCCCAGGAGGTGTCGTTTGCGCCACGCTCGGACGCTCGCGCATGCACTTGTCGAGTGCCGGTTGCAGCGACGCATCCACTCCGCCGGGCAACTTCGGGCGCCCCATCACGTTGACGAAAAGCCTGTCCGGAGCAATGCCACCACCCGGCGCAAAACTCATCCAGACAAACATCGCGCGCCCCTTGATGTTCTCGAACGGAACTCCGCCACCTTGACCACCTCGCCAACTGCGCGAGTCGTGGCTGTTGTGCCGATTGTCTCCCATGACCCAAACTTCGGTGTCCTTGACCTTGAATGGGCCTTGATGATGACCACAGATGCCAGCACGGCAGGTTTGTCCAAGTCCACATTCATCCTGCGAACGACACGTGGGTTCGTCCGGACCGTCCGGGTGCATGCCGTCGGGTGCAAAGAGCGTGAAATACGACTCGTCCTCCAGAAACTCGACGTAAAGCCGCGAGTCGTCACGACCAAACTTACCCACGTAACAGTGCGGCACGAGCCACCCGTTGAGGATCGGGCGACCGTTGATCGCTTCGAGTGTGTCACCTGGTGCGGCAATCACGCGCTTGATGAAATCTTGTTCCTTGTTCTCAGGAAACTTGAAGACCATCACGTCGCCACGAGATGGAGGCATGCTCGTGAAGAGACGTTTGTCCGTGAACGGAATGAGTGGCCCGTAGGTCAATTTGTTCACGAAAATGTGATCGCCGATCATCAAACTCGGGATCATCGAACCGCTCGGAATTTTGAACGCTTCGATCACGAGCGCTCGCAGGATCAACGCCACTGCAACAGCGACTCCGATCGACTCGGCGTACTCGCGCATCTCGCCTTTGCGCCATCGCGACAAGTGCTCGCCAACGAGACGATCTGCACGCGCATGCGCAGCGTCGAATTCGGCTGCATCGAAACGCTCGACGATCATCGCGTTTTCAAGCGTCATCAGTGCTTTGACGAGTTGTTCGCGTTCGGCGGAGCGCAGCCCCTTGCCTACGTCGCGCTCGTGCTGCTTCATGATGCGTCGCGCTTCTTCGAGCAGGATCTGCGCTTCTTCAAAGCGCGCACGCATCGTGGCAGGGATGTCTTTGCGTCCCACACCGAGCGCTCCTGAAAGCGGCAGCTCGAAACGGAAGTGCCACATCACCATGGCGAATAGCGTGAACAGAACGATTCCCGCTGGAATTTGCTGTTCCGCCACGAACACGCGTAGGCCTCCCGCAGCGTGATCACCAGGAGCCGGCGTCAAGAGCCACACCGCGTTTATGGCCAAGACAAACGGCAACGTGACGATCCAAACGATGTAGAAAAGCGCGCGAAGTCCCGTAGAACCAGACGTTGCCTTCGATCCGTCTTTGGGCGGATCAATGGGCAAGTCCTTGGCTTCAGTCGGGGAACTCGGAGGCGGCGTCTCTTCGGGCGGGGTTGCCAAGCGTAGCCTTTCTATACGTCGATTCGTGTCGGGGCAAGGGCGCGTGAAGGGGGGTTTGGGGCGAAGGGCGCTGAAGGCAACCCGTAGCCCCAAATGTTCAAACAGAGACCGTCAGGGGGCAGGTCCGATCTCCACGGCGTAATTGACGAGCACTGCACGATCATCTCCAGCGACGACTGGCGGTGCGGAACGACCAGCCGCCGCCGAGTTGTCGAAGACCACATAATACTGACCGACCGGGAGCGGCAGTGTCCTTCGCCAAACCATGCCACTTGTGATGGGTTCGTCCAGAACGGCCGCAGCAGGAGGCTGACCAAGAACTGCCTGCGACGTGTAGTTGACGAGCCACGCTTCGCCGATGCCGCGATGAACGACCAAAACGTCGACGTTTTGAGCTCCATCGATCGCGACGCTCAAGGACAGCGCTTCCTTTTTTTCTTTGACCTCGAACGGACCCACATAGTCGCGTTGATTCTGGTGCACTTCGATCCGCTCGTTGGCGAGCACGAGTCGTCCGTTGTCTGCGGGTGTGTACGGGGACGACGGTCGTTGGCCTTTTTCGACGATTCCTATGCCGAAATCGACGTGTCCGTCGTCGTCACGGATGATGGTAAAACCCTTGCCGAGTTCTTTTTTCAAAACTGCGCCACCGACGAGATCGAGGAATCCTTGCGGAGTGCCTCCAGGCAATCCTACCGCGGGTGCTTGAGGCATCTGCTCGACGAGGCGCGTGGTGAACGTCGTTGCCGTCGTGGATTTCTCGCGGAAGTACACGTACATGCTCGAATCGTTCATGAGAAAATCGTGTTGGTACTCGATGGCCGCGTTTGCGTCGAAGGTGATGCGTTTGGTAAGGTTTGTCCACGCGTACCCGTAGCCGCCGAACTGGACGAAGATGTTTCCGTTGGCGAGTTCTTGGGTGGCGCACGAGTTAGGGAAGAAGCGCCCAGTGGCAGGTTCGTCGGGACGAAGCTGGAGCGGGACGCTGCGTTTCTTCAGTTCCGTACAGATTTGGCTTTGTGCGAAGCCGAAGATGCCGCGACGTAGCGAAAGGTTAGCGGGGTTGTTGACGACGCCGGGCAAAAGCGCGAGCGACGATTGGCCGCAACTTGCGCCGACGAAGGACGCGGCGAAGGCCAAGGAACAGAGCCGCACGAACAAAGACGTACGCTGCATGGCGGGGCAGGATAATGCACGCGGGCGGGTGAGCGAGGAGATTGTTGAGGGGTCGCGGCGGGTTTGTCGAGGAGAACGAAATCGAATGATTGACGCGTTTTTGTTCAGCGCAGTGGCAAGTAATCGATCCCGTTCTCCAAATCCGAAGGCTCTGCTGCTTCAGCGATGAGCGACAAGTCTTCGATGCTCCGGCCGATCGTTACGTTGAGCTGGTGCGCATAGACGATGCCGACAAAAGTCTCGCCAGCAATCTGGCGCCGCGTCGCTTCGCGTAACAAATCGTCGTCTTGAGAGAATAATACGCGCCCCAACTTTGTGGCGCGGTCGAGTAATTCGGGATCGGACAATCGGGCTGCGCCATCTTCTTGTGCAGTCACGACGTCGATTCCGCGCAAACGGAGTCCAACCGTGACCGCTCGCGGGACGTGTACATCCATGTAAAACCGAATCTTCACGCAATGCGGCCCATTGCTCGAAGGCGCTTGCGCAGCGGCGTTTCAGGTGCACGTGACATTCGCAATTCGACATCTCGCAATCGTCGCTCGATTTCGGTGTCGAGTTCCGTTTGGTGGTCGTAATACCAAGCGAGCGCGGAGTGAATTTGCGCGAGAGACAAATCTGGATGCTGAAGGTGCGTTTCTTCCGGGCTCCACCCGTGGGCAAACCGTTCGAGTACGACTTCAATGACTTTGACTTGGGTGTCTACGATCCAAGCAACGCCCGCGTGATCGACCTGAACGTGCGAGGCGGATATGGATAGCGCTGTGTTTCCGCGGGTGGTCATAGGGTCGAGTGTGCCCGAGGGAGTTGGAAGGGGCAAGGGTGGAAGATGTAGCAGAAGCATTACGGAGGGCTTCAGTAGGACGGCTGTCTGAAAAAACGCTCGAGGAGTTCGTCAATCGACGTCCCACTCAACCATCGAAATCAGCTTCATTCCCCAGAAAACACATCCGCTTCTGACGTCGCCGTCAATGCGCGCGTAACCCATCGCTTGAGTATGTCCGCATCAATGCACGAATGGAGTCGCTCCAGTGTCTCGTCCGTACACGTCACACCACGCGCTGCGAGAATCGCTAAAATGGTGTCGCGAATGGTCACGCGGTTCTTTTCAGCTTCCCGCGCCACTTCATCATTCTTTTGCTCGAGATTCGCCACCATTCCTTCGAGCCGCCGAATCAAATGCGCCGTGTCGTAAAGTTCGGCCGCTCCCTGGTAAAACCTCAATATGCCATCCACAATGGCCAAATCAATTCCCAGCACGTTCGATCGATAAAGCCCGGCCTGCGCCAATATCGGCTGATAACGCTTCGTCCCCGGCGGGAGCCGATACCCATAGATACGTTCCTGCTTTTTATCGTAAACGAAATACTCCGGAATTCCCAGTGACGCATATCGTTCCACGTTTTGGACGAAGTCCTTGTTCCGATCCCCGGCCCACACCACTTCGAGCACCCAATCGAGCCCCTTGCCCTCGTCCTGAACAACCCACCCCATACGCTGATCATCTTCAGGCTCTTCCACTTCGAGCACCGCAAGCACGTCGGGCGAAAACGGAGTCTCGCTCGGGTAAATGACCGACATCTCCTCCTGCAAGTAGATCCGTCGGCCCATCGCCCGAAAATGCAAACCAAGCATGTCCAGCGCGCGACTCTTTGCCTTCTTGTGCGGACGCCCCTCGGACATCGTGATGAGCGGATCCGACAACGCCTCGTTCACGCTCACGATGAACCGCTCACGCTCGTCTTTCGTCATCTTCCGCCAGCCCTCTTCACTCGGCGCTTTGGGCACGGGACGGGGCGTCAGTTCGAGCTTCATCACCATGCCGCCAATCTACCACGGACAATCCACGTCGAACAGGGCACCCCCACTCGTTTTGTAACACTTTTTCAAATTGCCCAGCCAAACCCGACCATACGATTAGTTCGTCCGAATGTAACGATGTTCGTCTCTCTGGTACACCGTCCCAAATCAACCTCGATAATGTTACCCTCGTCCCATGGCCAACATCGCAGTGCTCGGTGCAGGCGCTTGGGGAACGGCCCTCGCCAAAGTTCTTGCCGATAAACAAAACCCCACGTTCCTCTGGTCCCACACACCCGCGCTCGCGCGCACCATCAACGAACGACGCGTCAACGAACGGTACTTGCCGTCGGCGTCTTTGCCTCCAAGTCTACGCGCCACAGCCGACCTCGAAGAAGCGCTTCGCGCCGCAGAAATTGTCGTCGTCGTCGTGCCTTCGCATGCGCTGCGCAACGTCGTGGCCGATGCTCGCAAGTTCATCCCGACGAACGCTTTGCTTTGTAGTGCAACGAAAGGCATCGAGAACGATTCGCTCATGCTCATGAGCGAAGTGCTCATGGATGTGCTCGGACGCGACGTCGAACATCGTCTCACGTATTTGTCCGGACCGAGTTTTGCCAAGGAAGTTGCCGCGGGACAACCGACCGCTGTGACCGTTGCTGGCAAGAGTGCTGCGGAAACGCTCGTCGTCCAACACGCGTTTGCCACGGAACGTTTGCGTGTGTATTCGTCGGAAGATGTCGTGGGTGTCGAGATCGGTGGGGCGCTGAAGAACGTCGTCGCCATTGCGGCAGGAGCGCTCGATGGCCTTGGTTTTGGGCACAATGCGCGCGCTGGCGTGATCACCCGAGGCCTTGCCGAAATCGCACGCGTGGCGATGGCCAAAGGCGGTAGTCCCCTCACGCTTGCCGGACTTAGTGGTCTCGGCGACTTGATTCTCACGTGTACGGGAGACCTGTCGCGTAATCGAACCGTGGGCTTCGAACTTGGGCGAGGTCGGACACTCGAGGACATTCTCGCGACGCTGGGTCATGTGGCCGAAGGCGTAAAAACGGCGAAAAGCGCGTACGATCTCGGTCGCAAGCTCGATGTCGAGATGCCCGTGACGACGGAAGTCTACAAAGTGCTCTACGAACAAAAGCCTGCATTTCAGGCGGTTGTCGATGTGATGAATCGCGCTCTGCGTAAAGAGTGAACCGTCCACATCATTCGCGGCACGCGGGCGGAAAATGTGTAAACTCGCGATGCGATGCGATCGGTGCGTTTTTTAGCTCCACTCCTTGCCCTTGGTTTGTCCCTTGGCGTCTCCGTGCGCGCCGCTGCTCAGGATCCCGTACCGGATCCCTCTGGGCAGCCGCCTCCGCCAAGTCCTATTCCTGGCTTGCCACCCATTCCTGGTTTGCCGCCGTTTCCTACGTTGACGCCAAGCCCGCCGCCTCCGCCACCTCCACCGGCGCCTGGCCAGTTGCCACCGCCGCAACCCGCGCCCGCGCAAACGTTCCCACAGCTTCCGCCGTTGCCTCCACCGTTTGGCCCGGCCGTACCACCTCCGCCGCCACCACCGCCGCCAAACCCGTACGGCCAGCCAAACCCATACGGCCAGCCAAACCCGTACGGCCAGCCAAACCCATACGGCCAGCCAAACCCATACGGTCAGCCGTGCGTGCAGCAACCTTACGGTCCGCCTTGTCCCGTGGTCCAACCGCCACCGCCTCCGCCTCCGTACGTCTCGTCGGATCGATCCGCAGGCGAGATGGGTTTGCTTTATGGAACCGCTGCGGCATGGGGCGTGTCCGCTGGCGTGTGGATCGACCTTGAAGCGGGCGTGAGTAATCCGGGCGCTTTACTCATCGCGCCGGTCATTCTTGGCGTGGCCGCGCCGACGACGATGTTTTTCCTGGACAGACCCAAGATGCGTTTGGGCCGTCCCGCAGCGATTTCTGCGGGTTTACTCATCGGCGCCGGTGAAAACGCACTCATCTTCTCGCGCCAATACGCCACGGCCGCGAACGGCAGCGAATGGGACGCTGTGGCGTACTTCCGCGGCAACATGATCGCCTCGACCGTGGGTGGTGTCGGCGGATTCCTCGCCCACTACGCGCTCAGGTTCAAACCGCAAACCACAGCGTTTGTCAGTTCAGGCGCCATGTGGGGATCGCTCGTTGGAGCTGCGTTCGGCGGCGCTGCGAGTAGCGGTACCTGGGGAAACACCACGAACGACAGCGTCACGCTCGGCAGCCTCATTGGCTACAACGTGGTTCTTGCGGGCACCATCGGCGGCTCGATCTTCTGGACGCCGTCGTATAAGCAACTCGGTTGGATGTGGGGTGGGTTTGGCGCAGGCGCGGCGATTTCTGCGCTCGTGTATCCGTTCTACGCCTTGACCGATGCCGATCCTCGCACAGGCTTGTACGCACAAGGCATCGTCGCTCCACTCGGTGCTGTCGTTGGTGCGCTCATCGGTTCGTCCGAAGCAGCGCCCGGCAACAACGCGCAAGTCGAGGACAACGGCCGGCACCCCAAGTTCGCTCGAATCCTCGGTCCCACGATTCTCCCGGTTCACGCAGGAGCCGGGATCCAGCTAGTAGGCGAACTCTACTAAGAGGGTGTTGATCAGGCTGCTGCGCGTCGCGCTGCGTCGGTCGGACTTACTCAGCGTACGATGTACGCTTCCGTCGTCCTCCCTAGC
>JANORL010000314.1:0-3808 GCA_031415295.1 Polyangiaceae bacterium
CGAGCGCAGTCAAAACTTCGAGCGCGTCGAGAACCGAAGCCACGCGTTTCAACCTGCCTTGGCCGGCCGAAGAAACGGATATTGCGCCGCATTCGTTCGCGGCTCCGCCCAAAGCTTCATCTCACTTTCTCCGTTGGTTGCGCGGGCGCCGAAGTTGCCGTCAAGTCTCTCAGTGCAGTCGGCCGAGAGAGTCGCGTGCCTCCCTTGCCGTTGAGAAGACGCTGCGCGGGGTAAATGCTGCGATGCCCCGAGAGCAGATACGCAAAAACGCAGACAATGACGACGTGGGGAAACACGGGTGCTCCCACCAGCTCCATCGCCATGATCGACAATGCAAGCGGCGTATTCGATGACGCCGCAAAGACTGCTGCCAGGCCGACGCCCGCACCCAGCTCGATGGGAATGCCGAGCAGGCGCGCGAGCACGCTACCCAGCGCGGCGCCAACGAAAAAGAGCGGCGTGACTTCGCCGCCGAGAAACCCGGCGCCCAGCGTGACGGCCGTAAAGACCAACTTCAGCGCGAACGCGTAGACCGGGAGGTTCGGGTCCTCGAAGGAGCGCACGATCATCGGCACGCCAAGGCCCAGATAATCGCTAGTACCAACAATTTTCCAGAGACCGACGACCACGAGCCCACCCAGGAACATGCGTAGCGGAAGGCGGCGAATGTACTTTTCACCGCGCTTCTTGATGAAGTGCGTCAGCTCGATGAACACGGTGGTTACGATCGCGACAGCCGCGGCAAACGCCAGCCATTTCAATAACAAAAGGGGTGTCAGTGGGACGTGAGGAGCCGCGGGATAGTGCGTGTGGCCAACGCCGAGTGCGCGCGTCGTCATGTCGCCAATGACGGATGCGATAAGCGCGGGAACGAGGGCATCGTACTCGATACGCCCGAGCACAATGAACTCGAGGCCGAAGACGGCCCCAGCGATGGGCGTTCCAAAGACCGAGCCGAAGCCGCCCGCGACGCCTGCCGCAAGGAGCTGCCGTCGCACGTCTTTGTTCACGCGTAGGCGGTGCGAGACCCAGTCCGTAATGCTCGCGCCCATCTGCACCGCGGTGCCTTCGCGTCCCGCGCTGCCGCCGAAGACGTGCGTGAGCACCGTTCCGATGAGAACCATCGGCGCCATCCGCAGGGGAATCTCCGGTCCTTCGTCGTGAATGGTGTCGATAACCAGGTTGTTGCCTGCTTTGATCGGCTGCCCGAAGCGCTCGTAGAGCCAGCCAATGATCAAGCCTGCAATGGGCAGCGTATAGACGATCACTTCGTGACCCGTCCGAAACTCTGTCGCTCGTTCGAGGAGCAAGAGAAAGACGGCGGATGATGCGCCACACAGGACGCCTACGAGCGAGCCAAGTAGGATCCACTGCCCGAGCAATGTGATTCGGTCGCGGGTCATCACGCTGGCACTACGACCCCGTGAAGCGAGATGGCAACGCCATCGAACCGCAGGAGCACCGCGTCGGCGAGCTTGTCGCGGTGTGCTTCGACAAACGCTTCGCGCACTTCGGCCAAACCCACCAACTCGAGACAGGTTGGCAGAGTCGTGGACGTCCATGGCACGTACGTCATTTCCAACCCTCGAAAAGCAGTTTCGTTCCGCTGACGATAAGAACGACAGCATGGACTCGCCGAAGTGTAAGCGGTTCGAGTCGATGCACACCAAACCACGAACCAATCAAGCCTCCCATGAGCGCGATAGCCCCGAGCGGTACAGCCTGAAATGGTACGAGCCGCGCCGATGATATGTGCCCCAAAAATCCAAGAATGGAATTAACGAGAATAAAAATCACGGCAGCTCCGCCCGTTCTGCGTGGCTCCTCCCAGCCGGATAGAATCAAGATCGGCGATAGAAAAATGCCCCCTCCAATTCCAGTCAATCCTGAGACAAACCCCAGTGTCGCCCCAATCGCCACAAGCCACCCCGACGCCGGAACCGGACGTACCGAGTTGCTTTTTTTCGTGAGCCACAATCGGCCCGCGGCAAATAACAACACCGCTCCGAGAATCGAAAGATAAAGCCGAGAAGGCAGCTCGATACTACCTCCCAGGAACGAGGCCGGGATCGACCCAAGGCACAACGGGCGTAACAAGTGCCATGGCACCGCACGTGCCCGCGTGAAGCGAACCGTACCGACAATCGCTACGATGATGTTCATCAAGAGCGCCGTCGGCTTCATCATCGCCGCGGGAACGCTGTAGAGCGCCATCGCGGCAAGATATGCCGAAGCGCCAGCGTGACCGCCCGACGAGTAAAGGACCGCCCCTGCAAAGACCAGAACAGCCAGGACGGCGAAATCGAACGGTTGCGAGGGCATCGACCGCTTTCTATCACGGCGTTTCTGTCGACGACAGCCCCGATTTCGAGATTCCACGGGGACACAGACATGAACAAGAAATGCGCATGGCACGCGGGGACTACGCAGAGCTGTACCGCAGCGCAGCCTGGATCGTCACACGAGTCCGTGGACATCGAGGTGCCAGTGGATGTCGTCGAAGTGATGGAGCCTGTGGAGCTGCCCGACGTCGCGGATCCTCCGCGCCTGAGGACGTGGCTCAAGTGACGTTTGGCGAGCGGGATTCCCTATTACTGCACTGCCCACTTCTTGCAGTCGTCGGAATTGCCCGTGCCCGTCGAGCCGTAGCCTTCCTTCAAGCCCATCTTGTAATAGTAGCATTCGCTCGGTGACGTGTACCAGTAGAGTGCGTCGGCCTCTGTGCGGTGCGACTCGCCGAGCTTATCAATCGTGTATTTCTTCCGCTGATCGAGCGAGAACGAGTTGCCGTTGAAGTCCTTCATGATCCCGTCGAACGTGGCCTTGAACTCGTCCTTGTTGCCAGCCTTCTTCTTCGCGCCACATCCCAGCATTGCGAACGCCCCAACCAGCACCATCATCCACACCATGTTCCGCTTGTGCATATCGTTCTTCCTAATCCTCGTGAACCGTCGTCCTGACTGTGCATCCGCGATCGCGTCGCGTCGGTCATTCTGTGGGCCTCTCCGAGCGCGATGGCCGTTTAAACAGGCTGATTTTCTCCGCTCCCCGTCCAGAAGTCAAGCTGCAACCAAGGTGCTGGCAATTTTTTTCATAAGCACGAAATCCTTTTGCCAGGAGGTCGGTCGTCGTCTCATGCCCACAATGTGATGCTGACGCAATAGAAGCACATGCCGCTCGTCCCCGGTAAAACAAAGTTCTTATTGGCCCGCCTGAACCGACCCATTCGCTTCGACACCGGAACTTGGCATGAACAACGTTGCCGTTCCTGAGCGGGCGTGGTAGCGTCGCGCCGCTCATCGGAAAAGGCAGCACATCATGAAGATCGCGTACGGCAACGCAGACTTTGCAGACATGCGCAGGCGGGGTGCGTTTTACGTCGACAAGACGTCCTTTTTGCCGATTCTTGAAAGCGATGAGTTTGGCTCCAAAAACATCATCTTCCTACGTCCTCGGCGGTTTGGCAAGTCCTCGCTGCTCAGCATGATGGAGCATTATTACGACATATCGTTGTCGGACCATTACGACGAACTGTTTCGGGGGTTATCTGGGACTCATGTCCGCGTCGAAAGATGCGCTGTACGTGATGATCGACGAATACGACACGTTTGCCACAGCGTTGCTCTCGGGTGAACAGAAGGAAGTGTATTCGAAGATCACCGACAAAATGGGCTTCGTGCGCGCGTTTTACAGGACGCTCAAGGCAGGCTCCGAAACCGGAGCCATTGCCCGAGTGTTCATCACGGGCGGCACACCCATTCTGCTCGACGACCTCGTGACCGGATTTAATGTCGTCACGAACATCTCC
>JANORL010000315.1:0-13025 GCA_031415295.1 Polyangiaceae bacterium
GAGGGCGATCATCTGGTCGACCTCAACAACATCGCTTCGCCGTTTCAGAGCATCCGCATGGTCTTTGACGTGATGAACACGTCGACCCAGCAGGGATGGCTCAACATCATCGAGCGACTGTCCACGATCGACCGAGCTCTCGGTAGTTATCGCGATGCGCTCGAAGAAGGGCGTCGCAACAACCGTGTTGCAGCGCTTCGGCAAGTTGATGCGGTGATCGAACAAGGTCGCGTTTACGCCGGAGAATCGTCGTCATTTCGTGCGTTGATCGCCGCGTTTGCGTCGAGCCCAGCCTTCGATGTGAGTCTCGCCGAACGACTCGGCCGCGCGGTCACGCATGCGCGACGTGCCTATGCTGATCTGACGGACTACCTCGAGAAAACGTATCGCCCAAGCGCGACGCTCGCCGATGGGTTTGGCGAGGAACGTTATGCTCGCAAAGCCCGCGGTTTTCTAGGCATGACGATCGATCTGCGCGACACGTTCGCGTGGGGGTGGGACGAGGTCCGCCAGATCTCCGCACGCATGCATAAAGTTGCTGCTCAAATCAAATCTGATGCGTCCCTCGATGAGGTCATCGCGTTGCTCGAAACGGATCCCGCTCGATGTGCCCATGGCCCAGACGAGCTCGTTCGTTTTGTTGCAGAACGACAAACTCGAGCCGTTGAAGAACTAAGTGGCGTGCACTTCGATATTCCGACGCTCGCGCGGACTGTCGAGACCAAGCTCGCGCCTCCAGGCAGTACGCTCGGCGCGTACTACATTCCTCCTTCGGATGACTTCTCGCGGCCAGGGACCATCTGGTATGCACCGGGCGATACCGCGCTCATTCCGTTGTTCCGCGAGGTCAGCACGGCCTATCACGAGGGCTTTCCTGGGCATCACTTGCAGCTAGGTGTGCAGGTCTCGCTTCGCGAAGACTTGAGCCGTTTGCATCGGGTGATGATCAGCGACTTTCAGACTGGTTATGCCGAAGGCTGGGCTCTGTACGCGGAACGCTTGATGGAAGAGCTCGGGTACCTGGAGAAGCCCGAGTACGTGATGGGCATGCTTGCGTGTCAGATGATGCGCGCATGCCGAGTCGTTCTCGACATCGGTGCACATCTTGGTTTGCACGCCCCGGCAGATGCTCCGTTTCGCCCAGGTGAACTCATCGATTACGACTACGGCGTCGACATGCTCGTGCGCGTTGCTCGAATGTCGCGATCGCATGCTCTTTCCGAAATGACTCGTTACCTAGGCTGGCCGGGTCAAGCGATCGCGTACAAGGTCGGTGAGCGCATCATTCTCGGTGTGCGTGATGAACTGCGCGAAAGACAAGGCAGCTCGTTCGACATGAAACGATTTCACGCGTCGCTTCTTTCGACAGGGGCGATCGGTCTCGGAGCGCTCCGCAAACTGCTACTCGCGTGACCATGCTGTGACCATGCGAGGGGATTGACGGACTCAGCGATCCGCGATCTGCTGGTCACATGCTTCATTCTCGCCAACGTACTTTCTTCATTCTAGGCGTCTGTGCTCTCGCGGGTTTTTCCTACGGATCCGTAGGGTGTGGTGTTGAGCAAAACGGTGGCACATCTACGAGCTCGGGTACCGATGCGTCGTCGACTGGTGCTGGAGGCGCAGGATTATCCGGTAGTGGAGGCGCCGGGGGCTCGGGTGGGTCTGGCTTTGGTGGCAACTTCGTGGGCTCGGGCGGCGGTCCGATGATGGTTCCCGTGCGCAAACTTCCGGGCCTCACGAGCATTACGTTTTACGAGCGCACAGGAGGTACCGATCCGACGGCGTATACGTTTGTCGTCGCGGGTCCTGAATTGAGTGTCCGGCTTTCTGATCCACTGGGAGATGGTAATGCCGACATCACCGGCGCTACTTCTGAATGGTACGACGTGTATTATTCGAATGCCGATGGTGAATTTGATATCGACGGCAGCTACTTGACCATTTCTGGTGTTTTTGGTCAGGCGCTTCCTTCCGGCGGAGGGCTCAACCTTGCCGAAATTGGTATCAACTTTGTCGATGCTTCGACGGAGTACGGCAATTACGTGGCGAGTTACGTCGTGCTCGGCGACAACAGTTATGAACTGGCGGTACCGGCATGTATTGATGGTGACCTGCAAACACACACCACGATGGGCAATACCGTAGGTGCGATGGAACGACTTCGTTTGACGCTCGGATTTAATTCGACATCCGGCATTCCGAAGTAGCGGCAATCAATTCACGGTCTTGGCGTCTTCCCACGGTGGCTTCGACAAACCTTCCAACGTCCACGGTTGTTCGATGCCTTCGCGAACGATTTTTGCGAGAACCGCAATTTGTGCGCCGTCAATGAAGCGATGGTCGATCGTCGCGGTAATCGTCAATTGAGGACGAACGACCACCTGGCCATTCACCACCGCCGGCTGGTCTCTGACCGCTCCAACGACAATCAACAACGGTACATACGCAAATGGAATTGGCGGGGCATACGCTTCTTCCAGGCCGAATGAACCCACGCTCGTAATGACTGCCGAACCAAACGGAAACGCTTCGAGACCCATCGCCGGAATACCAAGTCCGCTCGTGAGGAAGCCCGTTATCTTCACAATCGGTCGCAAGAGCCATGTCGGCATGAGTCGCAAAATCCCTTTGCTCTTCTCAAACCCTTCGTCTTTACCCTCCCGTAATTTCGAAGCACCGTTTCCTAATTGCCGGGCAGTATCTGAAATTGTACGCTCGTTGGCATTCGTGACTTTCGTTTTGGCGAGGTCTTTGCCATTTTCGAGCGCTACGAGATACGTTATGGCCACCGATTCATGCGGAACGAAACTGCCAAAGACGATTCGACCATTGAGGCTTGGGGCTGCCGCCATCGCTTTCGCCACGGCTTTGCCGACGATATGCGTAACCGTCACTTTTTCGCCGTCTTTTTTTCGTAAATGCTCGATGTATGGCAATGTTTGGCTGACGTCCAACACCAGTTTGCCATAAATATTGCCCTCGGAAGGGGCAGACCAACTGACAATGGCGAGCTTTCGACGAGTAGAATTCATGTTGCGACCTGCGGTTTGGTGCGGTTAGGTGCGGTTAGGCGGGAACGAGGCAATCGTTCAGAGCGACGAGCGGAACGTCAAACGACGAAATCCAGCATTTGCACGCGCGTCAGATGAGCCTGTAGTTTCTTTGCGTATTCGTCGATCAGCATATCGAGTTCGACGACGACTCCATCTTCCGCCACTTGCACGATTTTTCCGCTCATCGGAATCTCGTCACTCGGAGCTACGAGCACAAAACTGATCTCACGGTTTGGCGCGGCATCCGGCAAACTCAGCACTTTGATGAATCCCTCAGACATTGCTGACACAGGCAACAGTCGACCGTCGTCGAGACGCACCGATGTCGACAATGCGTACGCCGGCGTGACCATGTAGTGACTGCGGCGATTCTTTTCGATGAGCGGCTCGATCGTGTCGCACACCTTCTTGCTGATCGGAGTTTCCTCGGCTTCGAGAACTCGGTCGCGCAAGTCCTTCATCGCTTTTTGCGTGCGAATGATGTTCGTGCGCATTTCTTCGAGACGCGTAGCATCACGATGCAACTTCGCTGCGACAATCTTCAAAAGGTTGTTGTAGAACGGAAATGCAACGTCTCCGTGTGCCTCGAAAAACCGCATCAACGTCACGACGCCGATGCGCAAAATCTCGGCCTCCGACGTCGCCACGGCTCGCGTGTTGCGATAAAGACCCGTCAACGCTCCAAGTTCACCAATCGGCGCGATCGGTGCGAGTCGAAAGCGAACACTTCCTTCCTGTTCGAGCGCAATTTCACCGCGCACGAGCAACACGAAGTGATGCGGTTCCGTGCCCGCCTCGAACAATACACTGCCCGGCGCGAGCGTTACTCGCTCCATCGCTTCGAGCAGTTCGGCAAGGTGCGTCTCGGTGAGCCCCTCGAAAAGAGGAATTGCGTGCAGATCAGCGGAGCGGATCGTCATGGCCACTTTCCTTGTGCCGAGGTGCCGCGAGTGCAAGCACTTGGTTCACCCCGAACGAGGCCTAGTCTCGCACGAAAGAGCCTTCTGCGCGATAGGCTATGGCGAGTGAAAAACCGCAGTTCTCGAGCGTCGTTATGCGCTCGGATTGTGGCTTGGTCACTTGCCCGTAAAACGTGGTGGTCGCTTCTCGACGAACGCCATCATCGCCTCGGTCAAATCTTCCGATGCGAGAAACGCGGAGTTCCAGGCGGCGACATAAGCGAGACCATCCGCTACAGTTTTGCCTTCGCCATAATCCAATACAGCCTTGACTCCACGGACCGTTAGCGGTGGGTTGTTCGCGATCTCGACGGCAAGTCGGCGCGCTCCAGCATGCAGCGATGTTGCGTCGTCAAATAATTCGTTGACGAGTCCGATCGACTCGGCACGTGTGGCCGAAATATCTTTGCCAGTGAACGCCATCTCGCGCACCACGCCTTGCCCGCAAATGCGTGGCAAACGCTGCAAACTCCCAAGATCGGCGACGATTCCAATACGCGTTTCACGTAGCGAAAACGTTGCCTCCCGTGTCGCCAAACGAATGTCGCATGCCGCGATGAGGTCAAGCCCTCCGCCGATGCATGGACCATGGATCGCCGCAATGACGGGAACGGGACACGTTGAAATCACATCCAAACTGCCTTGAAGCCGCTTGATGATCCCAAAAAGCTCCATACGTCCCGCAGCCATGCCGCCCGCGAGATGTGGACCGAGCTCCGTCATCGCTGCTCGTAAATCCAAACCAAACGAAAACGCTTTGGCACTCGACTGCACCACCACCACGCGCACTTCTCGTTCGGTGGCGATGCGTCGGAACACAGCTTCGACATCGGCAAAAAATGTCGGCGGCATCGTGGTTCGCAGTAGGGTTACCGTTGCGATCGAGTCGGAAATGTCCAGCGTGACGAAGTCGCTCATGCCGCGAAGATTAGCAGAGTGTATGCGGCCGTTTGTCGGCTCGCCGTGCGTAGTCGAGCATGAGCAAGCCTTGCTACGAATCGTGAACATCGCGATGCATCTTTGCGTGTTCCCTTCATTTTGCGCTGAGCTACTTCACGGCGTTGCCCGACTCAGCGTATGCTCCGTCGGATGGCCCAAGATGTCTTTGGCATCGTCGGCACCACCCAAGGTCCGTTCACGATCGAAGAAGCGGTCGCCGAAGGCGGTTTTGGCGTGGTGTATCGAGCGATCCATGGCGCGTTTCGCGCGCCCGTGGCGTTGAAGTGCCTAAAGATCCCGACCATCCCCGAAGCACAACGCGCCGTTTTTCTCGAACGTTTTCGCGAAGAAGCAGAGATGCTCTTCCGTTTGTCCGCGAATATCCCCGAAGTTGTTCGCCCGTTGCACTACGACGTCATCACATTGAGCAGCGGTCTCATCGTGCCGTTCATCGCGCTCGAGTGGCTCGAGGGACGCACACTTTGGGCGTTTCTCGACGACCGGACGACAAGTGGTCAAAAGCCCGTTGATTGCCTCGAAGCGGGCCGAATTCTCACGCCTGTTGCTCGAGCACTCGAGGTTGCACATCGTTTTCCAGGACCGTCGGGAACGATCTGCGTCGTCCACCGCGACGTCAAACCCGCCAACATTTTCCTCACCAAAATGCGCGGCGTCGACATCATCAAGATCCTCGACTTCGGCATCGCCCAAGCACGCGACAACATGTCGGTCATCGCTGGGCAAATGACGCAGTCGAGCGAAACCATGCCCCTCGCATTCACGCCGCGTTACGGCGCGCCGGAACAATGGGCACCCAAACGATTTGGCACCACCGGACCATGGACCGACGTCTGGGGCTTAGCAGTCACGTACCTCGAACTGGTTGCGGGCCGCGCCGTCATCGATGGGGATGCCGTCGCGATCATGGGCACCATCCTCGATGAAAAGCGTCGACCGACGCCGCGAAACGAAGGCATTCGCGTTCCCGACGCCATCGAAAACGTCATGGTTCGCGCCTTGGCTCTGCATCCGCGTGATCGATATTCCGATGCCGGAGCATTTTGGGACGAGATGGAACAAGCGCTCTCGAGCGTCACGCGTTCGTACGCACCTGGTTCACGTCGCCAGCCACCCATGCGTCCACCGAGTGGTGGGTATTGCGCAGTCATTCCTGGAGCAGTCCCACAAGACAACGAGGTTTTACCTGAAGCACCTCGGTCGGTGCAGTCCGCGAAGCCCGTGACCCTCGAACCATCCGCCATCGATTTGAAAATCGATGTCGATGTTCCTCCACCTTCACGAAGGTCCGACGCAGCAATTGGCCCATCTTCGTCGTCCATTTCCAACGCGAATCTCGATGCCCCCTCGGGCGCTCGCTCAGTGCCTTCGCCGATCGTGAGTCTCGATTTGGCAGGGACCGGACCGGCGGCAGCACGTCGCATCAATCCGCCCGCTCATGTCGTTTTGCCGTCACGTCAACCACCGTCGAGTGGTCGAGCTGCATCGCCGTCGCTGTTGCCGGATGCGTCTCCGGAAGTGGGCACGATGCTCGGTGCGCCTGTCGCGCTTGCCGCGGCGGGTGTGTTTGTCCGAGTGCTCGATTATCTCGTCAGCACCTATTGGCTCGGCACGGCGCACGTCGATATCGGTCCGTTACGTTTGACCTGGATCGCCGGTATTCTCATCGGTGCGGGGGCCGTGCTCGCTTTGGCCCGTCTCTTTCAATATTTGGCTCGACAAGCGTAAACTCGACGCTCGACGGAACCTTCTTTTCGCTGGAACTCTGTTTCAACATTTGGGTACCATTCGCTCCAAACCCCTGGCAGCGTTTCTCCACGCGTGTATGCTCCGACTCGATGCGTCAGGCGTGGCTCCATCTTTTTGCTCTCGGCGTGCGGCAGACGAATCGGCGTGTTCGTCCCTGCGTTCGTCCGATGTTTTTGGCGTGCATCACGGCCGCTGGATACTTTTGGAAGCCAGCGGTTGTATTTGCCGAACCATTAAAATTAGATCATTCTTCATCCGAGATATCCGCAAGCCGCATTGTTTCTCGTGCCAAACGTGTCGTTGTTCTTCCCCGCGCGACCGTTGCCAAGCAACAAGCCAAGAATTTTATCGGCATCGGGCCCATTTTGGGATTCACAAGCCACGTCGAATCACCCACCACAACGATGTTGGGGCTCGAGTTGTCTTATGTCCGGTATCCGTATGCAGCATTTGGTTTTGGTATGGGCGGTTTTGTCCAGGGACAAACTGTCGGTTTTGACCATGCTCGATTTGCATTGGGACCTCAATTCAACTTCATGATGTTTGGAGCGGAAGTTGGCGCATTTCTCGAAGAAGGCAGCGGAACGCGCGCGATGACGGTAGGTGTGCACGCTTCGCCATTCGTTTCGATAGGCTTTTGCTCAATCGCACTGCGTATCGCCGTGCCTCTCGGAACGCTCACGCCAGGTGACCCGTACGGAATCGACCTCGGGCTCGTTGCAGCCATCAAATTGCCCATTCCCCTCGACGGCCAGCTTTTTGGTTTGGCCTTCCATTGACATGAACGACAAACAATTGACCGAAGACGACGAAAACGTCGACGACGTTCGCGACACATCGCCCGTGAGCGAAGCCGAACTTCGTACGACCATTTCCGTTCTCGAGAGCATCGTAACCAATCGAGCTCGGCTGGCGCATATCGATCCTGAAACACGACAGCGGCTCCTTGAAGTGGCCGGTCGAGTGTCGCGCCCCTCCCGTTCCGAACAGCGAATGCTGGCGAAGGAATTACGCCGCAAAGACAAACGTGTGCTCCAAGTCGTCGAGCAGCAGAAACTCGATGCGACGGGCATTCGAGTTGCGCGTCGGGCTCCTGTGTTTCAAACGCCCGATGCCACGCTTGCATTGCCAGCTTCGCCGGGTGGTTCGTCCCCCGAACCCGATGCTGAATCGCGAGAAGCGCGTAAGTGTTACGTCTGCAAAGAGGAATTCCGGCGGATTCATTTTTTCTACGACCAGCTTTGTCCGGCATGTGCCGAATTCAACCATCAAAAGCGCTTGCAATCGGCAGATCTACGCGGACGTGTCGCAATTGTGACGGGTGCGCGCGTTAAAATTGGCTATCAAGCGGCGATTTTTCTTTTGCGTGCGGGAGCGCGCGTTCTTGTCACCACCAGGTTCCCGCATGATGCAGCGCTTCGTTATGCGCGCGAAACCGATTATGAAATGTGGGCGGATCGTCTGGAGATCTTTGGACTCGACTTACGATTCACGCCGGCGGTCGAACGTTTCGTGCGGTTTGTCGAAGGGTTCTTGCCGCGCCTCGATTTCATCATCCACAATGCATGTCAAACAGTGCGTCGTCCGCCGGGGTATTACGCGCATCTCGTGGATCTCGAATCGGCGCCGCTCGAGGCATTACCGCTCCCTGCTCGTCCACTTGTCACGCGTCAGGCTCACGAACGGCAAATTCTCGCCACGAAGGAAGAAACGCTTTTTTCGGATCCCGCGCGTTTGTCGCAATTGGCATTAACGAATGAAGACCGGGCCATCGAAGGGCGAATGGAGCTTTTTCCGCAAGGCCAACTCGACCAGGATTTGCAGCAGGTCGATATGCGGGACAGGAACAGTTGGCGGATGACCCTTGCGGAGGTGCCGACCGTCGAACTGCTCGAAGTGTATCTCGTCAACGCTGTCGCGCCGTTTGTCATGTCCAGCAAACTCAAAGGTCTCATGAAAAAGGAACCGTCCCAGGACAAACACATTGTGAATGTTTCTGCGGTCGAAGGGCAGTTTTATCGGGACCACAAAACGGACAAACACCCGCATACCAACATGGCCAAAGCGGCGCTCAACATGCTCACGCGCACATCTGCACAAGATTACATAAAGGACGGCATCCATATGAACAGTGTGGACACCGGTTGGGTCACGGATGAAGATCCAATCGCGATAGCCGCCCGAAAACAGGTCGAGCATGGATTTCACCCGCCGCTCGACATTGTGGACGGAGCTGCTCGGATATGCGACCCGATATTTTCAGGGTTTGCTACGGGTGTTCATCCGTTCGGACAGTTTTTTAAAGATTACAAGCCGACGCCGTGGTGAAGGCGTTGGGATCGATAACGAAACGATTGCCGTCCGCCCCTACGAACGCATTGATGATTCGTCAGGCAAAATGATGCTTGCCAAAAGAAATATCATTGACCAATGCTCGTTGATGGGTTTTGCTTTGGATGTCGCTATCTGTAATCCCGCTCGGCGACATAGCCCCGGTAGGCTCATGGGGAGCCACCGGGGCTTTTCTTTTTGCGATTTGTTGACGTATCTGCTCACGATCATTCAACAAGCCGCTAGATTTCGAATTCGACGGGGAACTCGTCGTCGTCGTGCTTGCCAGCTTCGATAACGCGCAAATCGGGGGGTTTGACGCCGACGCGTGTGCGGTGCGGGATGCTCTTCGTCAGAAACACCGATCCACCAACCACGCTGCCGCTACCTACGACGGTTTGTCCTCCCAGTACCGTTGCATTCGCATAGAGCGTGACGGATTCTTCAACGGTCGGATGGCGCTTCATGTCGCGAATGACACGTCCTCGTTCGTCTTTCGGATGTGAAAGCGCGCCGAGGGTCACGCCTTGATACATCTTCACGTTCTCCCCGATATCGGACGTTTCTCCCACGACGACGCCGGTCGCATGATCGATAAAGAAACTACTGCCAATGTTCGCACCGGGATGAATGTCGGCGCCGCTCCGCGCATGCGCCCATTCGCTCATGATGCGGGGCATCAGCGGCACAGCGAGCTTGTGTAACTCGTGCGCTACGCGATGCACGGTCACTGCCAATAAACCGGGATATGCCAAGATGATTTCGTCGATGCTTCCGGCGGCCGGATCCCCGTCATATGCCGCTTGCACGTCGTGAAGCAGCGAGTTGCGAATGTCGGGCAAGCGGTCGAGCAATTTCGACGCCAGCTTGCGACTGTGTGCGCAACGAGGCCCCAGTTTGCGATCGTCATTTCCGCTCTCGCTCGACCAACAAAGACACTGTTCGATCTGCGTGGCGAGCTTCTCGCGAAGCGTCGAAACAAGCGTTACGACGTGGTACTCGAGATTCCCTTTCGTGAGATCCTGCCGGCCATAATAGCCCGGGTAAAACACTTGGAAGAGAAGTTCGAGGATCTCGAAGATCTCTTCTCGCGACGGCAAGAATTTCTTGTCGATGTGGTGACCACGCGAATCACTCGCATAGCTTGCAAGTAGACCTGACACGACGCAGTCAAGTTCTTTTTCCGGCGTTGAAGGCATGGTGTGTAGTTTGTCCAATCAAACGGCGGCAGTGGCCTTCTCGACGTTGTCGAACATTCCCTCGAACAGAACGCTCGTCAAATACCGTTCGCCGGCATCCGGCAAAATCACCACGATCGTCTTGCCCGCAAAGGTCGGATCCTTTGCGAGACGGAGCGCGACAGCCATCGCTGCACCGCACGAAATGCCGCACAGAATTCCTTCCTCGCGAGCAAGCCGTCGAGCTGTAGCGACAGCGTCGTCGTTGGTGATTTGTTCCACGCGATCGACCAGCGAAATATCCAAGTTCTTCGGGACGAACCCCGCGCCAATCCCCTGGATTTTGTGCGGCCCTGGCTTCAGGTCTTCTGCGCGCATCGTTTGCGTGATGACGGGCGAATGCGTCGGCTCCACAGCCACGCTGACAATTCCCTTGCCCATGGTTCGTTTGATGTACCGCGATACGCCTGTGATCGTTCCGCCCGTACCGACGCCCGCGACGAGCACGTCAACCGCACCATCCGTGTCATTCCATATTTCCGGCCCCGTCGTTTTTTCATGAATGGCTGGGTTGGCCGGATTTTCGAACTGTCGCATCAGCACGTAACGATCAGGTTCCGTCGCGGCTAATTCTTCGGCACGAACGATCGCGCCTTTCATTCCAAGCGCTCCAGGCGTCAGGACCAATTCGGCGCCGAGGGCCACGAGCACTTTGCGCCGTTCGATGCTCATCGTTTCCGGCATCGTGAGGACGCATCGATATCCGCGAGACGCTGCGGCAAACGCGAGTGCAATTCCTGTATTGCCGCTCGTTGCTTCGACGATTGCTTTTCCAGGGCCCAGGATCCCGCGTTCTTCCGCGTCCCACACCATCGAGGCGCCGATGCGACACTTGACCGAATACGCTGGATTGCGCCCTTCGATCTTGGCGAGAACCGTCGCTTGCGCTCCTTGCGTCAAGCGATTGATTCGTACAAGAGGTGTTCCCCCGATACTGCGCGAATTGTCTTCGAAGATACGAGCCATGGGACGCACCCTAGCACGACTCGAAATGAGACGTCGATAGGCTGCCATCTCGTTTGACATCGCCGGTGCGAAGCGCTTCCATCCGAGCGCGCATGAACGAAGCCGCCCCTGTCGCCACCGTTTCCTACGACCTGGCAAAGCAACAAATCGATGCGGGAGCCATAACGTGTCTCGGGGCCAAACGCCCAGAAGCGATCAATGCGCTTTTGCCTGTCATTACGTACAAAAAATCCACACTCACCGTCGAGCTTTCGTTTCTCGAGATGCGGCGGGAAGCATTCTTTCCGGTCGTCGATATACTCGCCCAATATTATCGCTATTTTACGGAATTTCGCCGCAGTTTTTATGGCGCCACGCTCGTCGGGGACAACCACAGCCCGATCGATCGAAAATTTGCCGAGCGACGAAAAAATGGCGAAGGTCCAGAACTCGTCCCTCCCACGAAAATCACCATTCGTTTCGACGCCAAAGGGGGAGGTATGGTCGTATTCGAAAAAGAAAGCCTACTCCTTCAAGAAGAAATCAATTGCGTCCTCGATGTATTTCGCAAATGCGCGAGTCGTAATGAAGACGCAGCGGTTGTCGCGTCACCCGAGCAAAAACTCGCGGAGCTTGGGGCGATCGTGTTCGAGGCTAGCGGCGAATATCGAGAAAGTCGCATTGCGGGGTACGAGTCGACGAAACGCGACGTGCGAGAAACCATCGTATTGCCGCTTCTGCATCCCGAGATCTTTTTGGCAGTTGGTGAAATGGCGAGATCGCGGCCGGGGCCAGGTTTGCCGCGGGCCGTTCTTTTTGAAGGACCACCCGGGACGGGAAAAACCACGATGGCCAGGGTGATTGCTAGCGAAAGTGGTATTCCACTGGTATATTTGCCCGTCGAATCGATCATGAGCAAGTGGTACGGTGAATCCGAACGGCGGCTCGAGGCCATTTTCTCCACCGCGGCCACGCTTCCTCGCAGCATTGTTTTTCTCGACGAAATCGATGCATTTGCCGGTTCGCGCGAACGCGCCATGCACGAAAGCACGCGACGTATCTTGTCGGTGCTTTTACGGCAGCTTCAGGGCTTGGTTGATCGCAGCAATGTCGTCGTGATTGGCGCAACAAACCGTAAAGACGACCTCGACGCAGCGCTTCTCAGTCGTTTTGATTTGTTGGTTCGTTTTCCATTACCGAACGTGTCCGAACGCGCCAAAATTTTGAGTTATTACGCCAAACACCTCGAGGTCGAAGCCATAACGACGCTTGCCACACTCAGTGACGGGCGCGCGGGACGTGAATTGGAAGATGCGTGTGGCGTTGCGGAGAGAATGTGGGCGTCGCAGATTATCGCGACAAACTCAAGTGTGACGGCTCCGCCGGTCGAAACGTATATCGCGGCGTTTCGGTTGAAGTTTTCAACTTGTTAAAGGTTGAGCGCTTCGCGCTCAACCGGCCAACAACCCGATTCTCGGGGGGTTTGGGGGGTTTTGCCCCCAATCGTCAATTGGGTAGAGGGAAAATGTCGAAAGCGCGTAGCGCTTGTCGATATTTTTCCTGACTAAGGTTGAGCGCTTCGCGCTCAACCGGTCAACAAACCCTCTCAAATCTTCAATTTGGCGCACGTTGCCGCGTCTTCAACACGCACGGCTTTTGCGGCGTCGATGTCCTTTTTGGATCGTGCCGCGTGCTCGACCGTGCCTTCTTTGACAGGCTTCCATTCGGCCTCTTTCGCCGTGAAATCCGTCAACATCGTCACGGCTTTTTCCTCGAGCGCGAGTTGCTTC
>JANORL010000316.1:0-7503 GCA_031415295.1 Polyangiaceae bacterium
TTGCAACCTTTGCAATTTTGCGTGCACGTTGTATTGCAGCAATAGCCCTCGATGCAAAAGCCGCTCGAACAGGTCGTTCCGGCGGCACACGTCGTACCATTAGGCATTTTACAAACGCCGGCACCGTCGCACATTCCGCCACCGCCACACGCCGTATTGAGCGGCTCGAACGGATTCGACGGTATCCCCGCGGCGCAAATGTCTTTCGTGCACGCATTACCGTCGACGGGAGTGTCGGCATTGTCCGTGATGGAGACGATGTTGCCTTGGCCATCGCATTCGACGACCTTGCAATCTTTCGTCGTCTGACCGTTCGGCAGATCAGTTCCCGCGGCAGTGAAATTAAATCCGCACATGCCATTCGTGCACGTACGCACTTTGCAAAAATCGTCCGTACCAGAACAATCAGTCGCCGCAAAGCAACCTACGCATTGACCCATGTCGTTGCATTTCAGGTTCACACCGCATGTGGTATTGATCGGCTCGAAAGGAAACGACGGCGCACCGGCATTGCAAATATTTGTCGTACACGGATTGTTGTCTTCCGGCAAATCCACATTTGCCGGTTGCGTCATCGTGTTTCCCGCACCATCACAGAATGCTTCCAGGCAATCGCCCATGACTTGCGTCGTCAGCAGAGTGCCAGTTGCGGTAAACGTTTGTCCACAGGCGTGATTGTCACACGTGCGTGTTTGGCATTCGTCGTCCAGCGGAAGCGTGGTGCAATCGCTGGGTTGATTGCATTCACCACAAATACCATTTCCGTTACAAACAATCGTGCCGTCCGGCGCGCAAGTCGTCCCCGCGGGGACGTTGCTCGTGACACACGCGTTGCTCACGCACGAGTTCTTCGTGCATATGGCTACGGGTGCCAAACAATCGGCATCGACGTCGCATTCAGGACCTCCGCCCGCGCCCGCCATACCTCCGCCCATCCCGCCCATTCCCGCAGCTCCGCCCGCGCCCGCCATCGCCCCGCTTCCGGTTTGGCCGGGCCGATACTCCTGATCCAATTCCAAAAGTTGCGTACATCCGCCAATGGCGCAAACAATTCCAATCCAAAATGCTTTCGGGGCTTTCATCAAAATTGTCCCTCCACGCTGAGGAATGCTCCAGCGCGACTCGCCGTACCGCCGACACCCGTAATCAAACCCGTCTTTGGTTGTGACTTGGGCGCCGACAAAACGAGCAACACACCCGCGGCGGCCATGACGCCGCCTGCGGCGATGCCAATCGTACTCATATTCCCAAACATGCGACCTTGGTTCACCGCATCGAGACCCGTGGGATCGCAATCGAGCCCTTGGCAATGCTCCTGCACCGTGCCTTTTTGCCCGACCGCGAGACCACCCATAATACCACCAAACGCCACGCCCGCAGCCCCCGTTCCGAGCAAGACAAACCCTACTTTACGACGGACATTCGATTTGAGCTTGTCGCCGTCGTCAGCCTGATCTCGGATCGTTGAAATCGGGCCCACGACGAGGTCCAAGGTCTTCTTGTCCTTCGGTGCAAGCGTAATGCGTTGTTCGGTATCTTCGTGACCGGGAACTTTGACGATGATCACTTGATCGCCCGGATCCACCGGAATTTCTTTGTCGAGAGATATTCGTTCGACGGATTCTCCGTTCCTCGAGATGGCGAATTCCGACGGAATACCGGCTGCAAACGAAAGCTTCAACGTTGGAACAAGCGGTTGCTGCAATTTGATATGGCCCTTGGCGCTGTTCGCCCGTTGGTCATGCCTCTTGCGCGTGTCGCCTTTCATCGCTTCGTATTCGATCAAGTACGCTTTGAAGTGCGCCACGGAACTCGCGATTTTTCCCGCTTCTCGTTCGCAATCAGCCAGCGCGAAAAGCGTACTCGCACGTGGATCGAGCTTCTGGCTTTCGGCAAGTAGCGGACACGCTTCGTCGTATTTGCGTGCTTCACTCAACTCGACAGCCTTGTTGAACAATTCTTCCGCTTTGCCTTCTTGGGTTTGTCCGTACGCCGAGGTCGAACCCGCCAGCAATGCGACGCACAGGGACCCCACGTATGACCACTTTGAGCGTTGCATGGGTTGAACTTTCACTCCTCGTATCCGTTGGATCGCGAATCAGTCACGGATCCACTTTCCCTTTTTCGTTTTCACCGTCGATGTAGGCGCCGACGTGTTCCGCGGTGCCGGAGCCGGTGGAGCTTGCCGTGCCGTACTGGATGGAGAAGTCGACGGCACTGGCTGTGTTGGTGCAGGTTCCGGGGGCGGAACCGTTACCGACGCGACAGGCACGATCTCGGGTAAACCTTTGGCGCTTGCAGTCACGTCACTCGAAGCAGAATCGGGCTGCGGCGCGTCACTCGTGCTCGAGGATGAGAAAGCCGCATAAAGCAGCCCGAGCAGCACACACGCCGAAATGCCAATCGCGCCGATCACCACCACGGGCCGTTTTTCATTGAGGGGACCCTTCGTCGTATGCGCACTGCCGGGCAACGATGATGTCGACGCGCCCGGAAGCAAACTAGCGCGATCGCGCTCCTGCGGGGAGATCGTGAAAGGCTGGTCCATGCCATGCGCGTAGGCGCTGGCGAGAATCGTGGCTGGTGGTGGAAGTCCAAGTGCCTCGGACAATGCTGTGATCATGGCCGTGGCCGCAGGAAAACGGTCGGTGGGTTTTTTTGCGGTTGCGCGGACAAACCATGCATCGAATCCCGGTGGCAAGACCACCCCGCTTCGAAGTGCACGAACAGAAGCCGCTTCTTGTGGACCGATCGTCGCATATGCGGCGAACGCGAACACGTTCGCTCCCTTTTTGGACTCTTCGAACCAGTAGGTTTGTCCGACGAGCATCGTGTACGCGATCATTCCGAGGGCATATAAATCCGTCAGTGCAGACACGGCCGAGTCGACCAAGAACTGCTCGGGTGCCATGTACAGAGGAGTGCCCACAGCTTGCGTCGCATTCGCTGACGCCGCGTTTGCCGCGACAATTTTCGCGATCCCGAAGTCGAGAAGCTTGATGCGCGAAGGACCATCATCGCGTTCGCACAAGAATAGATTTTCCGGCTTGAGATCCCGGTGAACGATGCGCGCTCGATGCGTCTTGTCGAGCGCAAGGGCGGCTTGGTGCAGATACAACACGGTGTCGTGCGCGGACAAACGCTCGAGTCGCTTAACGCGCTTGCTGATTTCCTCGCCGCGCAAGAATTCCATCACGAGGTACGGCATACCCGTCGATTCATCGATTCCGGCATCGAAGACATCAACGATGTACTCGCTCTCGATCTGCGCCGTGACTCGTGCTTCCTGTCGAAATCTGTCGCGCGACTCGTCGTCCTGGACAAGGTCCGGATGCATCACCTTGAGCGCGCGACGTCGACTCGTTTCGATGTGCGTGACCTCGTAAACCGCACCCATGCCTCCCGCCGCGATCCTTCGTTCGATGCGGTATCGACCCGCAAACATCGCTCCGACGACGAGATCATCTGACATGGCAAACTAGGCTCGAACGGAAGTCAGGTGTCAAATCACTATGCGGGACAAGAGAAGGGAGTACGCAGTAGAGGGCGTTCAACTGGTAGCGTCAAGGGTTTGCTCTGCACGCGTGTACGTCGATATTTCGCGCAAGATTTCGCGCAAGAGTGAGCAGCATAGATCACCACTTTGTAGCGAGTGATTGTGAATGCGTCGCTGGTGACGATCTTAGGGACGCCCAGACGATTTCCGGCGTGTTCGAAGGCGTCTTTTGAAACGGATCGTGCTGGGGCGATCGTTTCGTCGGCGCCACTGGCGGGGGTGTTTCAGGCTCGGGAACAGGAGCACAAGCGACGACGGTCAACATCAGGCTCGCAGCGACGAAACGAGTTTTCATGAGACGCTCCATTCCAATCCAATCCATTCCATCACGTCATCCGTGCACGTGTTTGCCAAAATCGCGCATCCACCGCGCTTCTTCTTCTGACAGAGGACCACGTTCGACCGCATCGAGGTTCTGCTCCAACTCGGCACGATTGGCCGGGCCTGTGAGCGCAACGTCCACATGCGGGTTTGAAAGTTGAAACCGATAACAATCACCGGCAGTCATCACCGGACCGTTCCAACCACTCGGTTTCTTCAGCAGCTTGCGCCACGACGTCGCCGTGTACGCCAAAATCGATGGCGAATGATCCTTCACGTGCGGAAAGATTTCGCGCTCGGCACCAGGATGAGCCGCGTTGTAACGAATCATGAGCAGATCGAGCGGCGAGTTTTCTGCGAGTTTTCCCGCGCGCGGCCGATCGTGGATACTCACGCCGATCGCCTTGACTTTACCGCTCTCGCGCAAGTGAACGAGTTCGCGTTCGGTAGTGTTTGTCCAAGCAGCACCCACGCCGAGCCACCCGAGCAAGTACACATCGAGATAGTCTGTACCGAGTTCTTTCAGCAGATTTTCCACACCCGAACGAACGCCCCATCCAAACCAACCAACCTTCGCATACCCGACGACCGCTACGGAGTCGCGCTTGCTCTTGATCGCTCCGCACAACGGCGAACGCAGGCTCTCACTGCGCCTGGTCCACAAAAACAGGTTCACGCCACGATCCATCGCCACCCGTACACCATCCTCGTCGATGCCAAAGTTGGCAGCGAGTCCTAGTCGATGGACCGTTTTTCCATGTAACGCTTTCGGTGACGCATGAAGCCAGTCGTTCATGGCGCGCGAGTGTACTCTGGCGCGTTCGCGTCGAATGAGATTTTCGATGCACCAAGCGCGTTTGGTTTATGCTGTGCAGGTGCAACGCTTGATGATCTGGTTGGCGGCAGGTTTGTCGGTGTGTTCATGGGCCGCGAATGCCGACGCATTTTGCGGTTTTTACGTGGGCGGTGCCGATACGAAACTCTACAACAACGCGACGCAAGTCGTACTGCTTCGGCAAGGAATGCGTACCGTCCTTTCGATGCAAAACAACTACCAAGGCCCTCCAGAAGGCTTTGCGATGGTCGTGCCCGTGCCCGTTGTGTTGCAAAAAGAAAACGTCAAGACGCTTCCGCGTGCTGTTTTCGATCGCGTCGATCAACTCACCGCGCCGCGCCTGGTTCAATATTGGGAACAGGATCCTTGTTACCAAGCGCATCACGATATGAAAATGCGTAGCGAATCCGCAGTTGCTCCCGCAGCCGCGATGGCCGAAGCTCCCGGTGGTGGCGCGCGTCCCCTCGTGCGCGTCGAAGCGGAATTTACTGTAGGTGAATACGATATCGTGATTCTTTCCGCCGATGACTCGTCGGCGCTCGAAACATGGCTCCGGTCAAACCAATACCGCATTCCGGATGGCGCCGAACCTGTGCTTCGCCCGTACGTGCAAATGGGATCAAAGTTTTTCGTGGCCAAAGTCGATGCGAAAAAGGTGAAGTTCGAAAAAGGCATGGCTACTTTGTCGCCGTTGCGCTTTCATTACGACGAAGATTCGTTTCGTTTGCCCGTGCGTCTAGGATTGCTCAATTCCGGCGGTACGCAGGACCTCATCGTCAACGTCATTGCTAAAAATCAACGTTACGAAGTGGCGAATTACCCCAATTTGACCATTCCCACGAACATCGAACTCGACGAATCCGCCATTCCGGCGTTCGGGCAATTCTACGTGGCTCTTTTCGACAAAGCTGTCGAAAAAGCAAAAAACTCGGTCGTGACTGAATATGCATGGTCTGCCGGTTCGTGCGATCCTTGTCCCGGACCAACCCTTGCCGCCAATGACATTGCTACGCTCGGTGGTGATACGTTACTTTCGGCAAGAGATACCGATTTGCCTCCAGGTGCCGCGGCGCCAAGCGGACTTTCGCCGTGGGAAGCAACGATCACGCGGCTCCATGTGCGTTATACGAAAGATGCCCTCGGTGAAGATTTGGTTTTTCGAGCCGCACCTCCGCTTCAAGGTGGAAACGGCTGGGCCAATGGGCCGAACAAACATGGCGCCACCGTCGTCCCTAACAGCCAAAATATGTTTCAAGGCCGTTACATCGTCCGGCATCGCTGGGCGGGCGACATCACGTGCGCAGATCCCGTTTTCGATAGGTGGGGCGGTTCGCCTGGGAACGTCGACGGCGCGAAGGACCTCGCGTTTGTAGCCCGTGATGGAGTATCGCTCGCGTCGCTCGTTGTCGAAGACGTTCCGTCGCTTGGATTAAAAGCCGGCACGATCAAACCCGTCGTTCGGAACTATAATACATTGCGCATTTGGCTCTCACGGATCAGTTCGTCGAATCTGGCCATCTTGCTGGGATTGCTCGTAGGAATCGCAGGTCTCTGGGTCGCTACACGTACGCGCGTGTCGAGGTCGTCATGACGAACGAAAAGACGAACGAAAAAGAGCCAGCTGGAGAGACTTCGCAGAACGCGACCAAAGAGGCATTGGTTTCAGTTGAAAAACCGGTTGTTACTGGGACAGGTCCTTCGATCGACATCAATGGCCCTGACGATCAAAATCGGCGCGTGGTCATTTTTGCTTCGATCCTTTTGATCGCCCTCGCAACGCCGGTCTTTCTGCCCGTTCAAGGTGAACGGTCATTATGGCAAATGATGCGGTACGATTCCACGGGCCGCGTGTTGATCGGTGCGATCCTCGGCTGGCCCGTTTGTCTTGGTGTCATCGGCATCTTGCGGGGTTTGCGCAAGAACGTTCCTGGAAGAGCGCTCATCGCAATTGCCACAACGATTACTGCCATTCAATCATTGGCCGGCTTGGCGCTGGTCGTTATGCTTTTGGCGTTCGAACGTCGGGCGGTCGATTCGCCATTCGTTTGGTTGGGCGCCGCGTCCACGGTAGCCGCAGTGGGTTTGGTTGTGCGTTCGTTTTTTCGTACCGAGTGGCAACGTTGGCAGCACCTGATGGCTCCCATTGCTTTACTCGCAATGATGATCGTGTTCATGATCGCGGGCGTCGAGCGAAATACCATCGAGCGCGTCTCCGAAGGTGGCTGGGGCTTTCTTTTTGCGACGGCAGCGCTCGTTCCATTTGCTGGACGGACGTTTTTGTTACGGCGAGGGTGACGTTTGGCGCTTATGACATTGCTCTGGTACTCGCCCGCCTGGGTAATGCCTCTGCAAAGCATGACGGCGCTGAATTACCCCATCAATCGCTCGAACCACGCCCGCGCCCACCAAGACCATTGCCCCCGTTTCCGAAATGATGGAAGCGACTTCCACGTGTTCAATGCTTCGGCAATCGCCTGCTTGGCGCCTTCCTTGTTGCCAAGTTTCTCACGAGTATGGGCGAGTAGCACATAACCTTGAATCGCTGACGAATTCGCTTGCGTGTATCGTTCGAGTGCATCTTCGGCTTCTTCGATGCGGCCTAATGCCAGCAATGCTTCAGCCGCCGCCAAATACGGATCCCCCCTACGTACCTTGGGGTCGATTTCCACGCATTGTACCAGCGGTTCCAGCGCGCCCTCGGCATCACCACATCGCAATCGCGCGAGGCCCGTCAAATACAAAAGTTCGGCGTCCTTGGGAAAACGTTTTCGCGCTTCGTCGAGCAGTTCTA
>JANORL010000317.1:0-4030 GCA_031415295.1 Polyangiaceae bacterium
GAGGCATGAGGTTTACCTCGGCAGTCATGTCCTGAGCAAAGGTTGTTCCTCCCTTTTCCTTGATGTGCCTGCATCCCTCGGTGCCGTCGCCATCTGCTCGACGGGCTCAATTGGGAACATGAGACGCAAGAGCGCACTTAGAAGGCAGATGCTCCATCCAATCATCTAACGGATTAGCAAGAAGTAGGCCCATCCACGAACTAGCAGGCGTGCGCCACCGCGTGCAATAGCAACGGCGCAACCCGCGGCTTGCCCTCATGGGCCAAAATTTGACCCCCTTCGCGCCGCCCCGTACGATGCGGCCAAGCGAACCTACGGTTCCAGCAACTGCCGCCAGGCGATCCGCAGCTGTCACGACCCTGGAGTTGACTCGAGGGCGCAGCTTTGGAGGGCAAAGTTTGCCGCCCAGAAGGCGAGAACGAGCAGGCCCAAGGCAATGACGATCAAATGCTGGCCCAGGGCGGGTGCGAGTTGGCGTGATTGAGCATCGGCCATTTCACGGGCCTCGGCAAATGCGCGGGCTTTTTTCTCGGCTGAACTCTGCGTTGCGGGTGGTCGTTCGGTATCGTTCATGAGGTTATCGCTCGACTTTTCCGTAGGGCTCTCAATCCGACCGACGGCGCCTCATCCGCGCCACGAATAGCCCCAACGCTGCGGCAATGGTTGCTCCGAATGGAACCAATTCATGACGCGCGCCGCCCACATGACATCCCGCACAGCCTCCCGCATTCGCCGGCGCGGTCACCGCGGGCGGTGGCGTCTTCGAAGGCTCCGTCGTTGCCGCCGTCGTCACTGCCGGCGCAGGCTCGTCGGGCGCAGCCGCATACATCGCCGGTGCCGCGATGAGTGGACCGCTGTCGATTTTCGTTTCATTGTCGTCGCGCGCGACCAATGCGGTCAGGTTCAACGCGCCACGTTTCGCGAAGGCGAGATTCCGCGCCGCTTGAGCGCCTTTGTTCCCACCACCATTCGGTGGCCCGCCCCAGATCCCTCGACGCGGATTCGCACACGCCACGGGCCCCGTCCATGCATGCCGAATCGCGTAACGCGCCTGGAAGTTGTTCACCGAACTTTGCACGGCTCCGGTTTCCAGTCGATTGCCGTCTTTTACGAATTCCCGACCACCCACGATCGCCGGCGCTTGACGAAACACCAAGTCTTCGCCCAATCCTTCTTTGCCATACCGCAAATGCAATCGTGTCAAGACAAACCCGTTTCCCCTGCCCCAGCGAGACCGTCGTTTCATCGGCAATGCATTGGGCGACGCTGATGTCGCCTCTTCTTCGCCCGTCATGGCGTCAAGGCCCAGCGTCATCAAGTCATTGCCATCGAGCGTCGGACCGGGACAAGGATCACACGTACCCGCGTCCCAAGCGTATTCGGTCACCACCGCTTTGGGTTGTCGCGACAAGGTCCGATCGAAAAGCGCCGCGTAAAACGCTCCAAAGTCATTACGCACGGCATCGTTGACGTCCAGGTTCGTCGGAATGGCGACATTGGGATAGTTTGCCGTTTCAAACCTTTGCCCTTTGGCCAGAATGTGCACGATGAGGTCTTGCATACCCGCGGAATTGACGAGGCCGAGGCGCACGGGCAACGCAAACGTTTCGCTATCGTAATGGAAACGCAGCGGCGAAAGTTGCGCCATTCCATTTTCGAAACGAACCTTTTTCACGTCGACTTTGGCCACAAAAAACTTCGCGCCACCTTGCACATACGGGCGAAGCAATGGTTCGGATCCTTCGGGTATCTTGTATTTCTCTTGCTCGAGCCACGTATTGAGTCCCGTGGAATCTCGAGCGCTCAGAATGACCACTTCATATTCGCCCACCGTAAATTGCGCTTCGACCGTAACGCCGAGATCGTCAGCCGATTTACCACGTACCTCGACCCCGGCTGCACGGAGACGCGGAAGGCCATCTTTTTTCTTGGTTTCGACTTCAATCGGCGCACATGGATCCTGCTCCCAATATTCGACGAGACGCGGTGACGCGAGTTTGTCGATTTTGTCGAATACCGCTGTAGGCAACGTCTTTACGTTTTCTTTTTGCAAGGGGAAAGTGATTCCAAGACACTTTTGTTGCAAATGTTAGCTAAGTTCTCGTAAAATTTAGCTTTTATCCCGGTTTCGAGGGGTCGCGGCCAAGGCCATTTCGTGGTTCGGGACACATGATCGCCGCAAGTGGCGAGCGTGTGATGGGTTGCGTAGATGCGTGCACTGGATCGTCGGGTAGGTCGCGCGCACGTCGACGCACACAGCGCAGTTCGCGCGCTTCGCGCAAGGCGCGAACTACGCCCTCTTAGCCGCATTGAGTTCATCCACGGCGTTCAGGAGACGCTCGAAGCTGGCAGCGCTGCGCCGACGGCATGGCCCCTTGCACGCTAAAGATAACCGATATGCCTTGAAACGTGGTATAGCTCGACACGAGCGCCACGTCTTGAACTAACTGAGGCAAACGATGCAATGTATTTTCTGCATGAGGATCGATCCCGATGGTGGCTTCACTGTGGAGCACATCTTTCCAGAATCAATCGGCGGCACGATGACAATGCGTCGGGTGTGCAAGCCATGCAACGACAGATTAGGGGAACGCACGGACGCGCCGCTAGCCAACCATGCATTTATTGGACTCGTACGCATGCGCCTCGGTCTCGCAGGCAAAGGGGGAAATATACCCAATCCGCTCGCACGCGGCACACTGCACAATGATCCGACCAGAAAAATAGCGCTCACGCGGCAAGAAAACAGCACTTACACAATCTATATGCACCCCAAAATAGTATCGACCGGTACGGGGATTGATAGGCAGATTGAATTCCACATAGATGCAAGCGATGCGGATAGGCTTGGCGATATCGTAAACAAGAAACTCGCACGGGAGGGTTTGCCAAGATTTAGCGACCACGAAATTGAAGCGCTGAAGTCACAAATCACGGAAATAAACAACCCATCGGTGAAGGTGCCGCTATCGATCGACCTTAGCGAGTATCGCTATGGACTCGTAAAGATTGCATACGAACTGGCCCACTACTGGATTGGTGAGCCCTACTTGGGTGATCCTACGGCTGCTGTACTGCGCAATTGCGCACTGAATACACCCGCGGATTTTGCTCCGGGCGTTCGCGGCTCGTTCTCGCACACCGCGGAGCAACCGCTGCTAACACTCTGGGCCGACGAGCCGGATTCTCTGATCGGCGCAGCTCTACGTACAGATGGTCGCATCGCAGTGTTCGTGCGTATCCTTGGCGTCTTCGACGCGATGGTTTGCGTGACCGAGCACGCATCAAAGTATCCAGCCTTTGAGGAGCGCTTCGTTCTGATTGATCCCATCGGCAAAAATAGTCGATCATCCACCTGGCTCGATGAAGCGCGGCGCGTAAGCGACTTGGAACGCCGACGATAACTTGAGCCATGATCGGGGCAAGAACGACACGCCCATTCTAACCTACGCGGCGAAGTGGTCGAACCAACGCGCCCCCCGAAGCGTCAAGAATCACCCACCGCGGAAGGGTTATTGCAGAATATCGGAACCAAAAAGGGGTGCCAACCACTTTTGGCTAAGGCATGGGAGGCGCAGCGCGAAAAACGAGATCCTCGCCAAGTGCAATGGTGCCGTAACGCGCGTCGGGCTGAACGTGCTCGACACGATGCCACGCGCACGCGTTTCGCGCGTATGCCATGCACCCATGATCTGACGCGACGAAACCCCAAATCGTCGCCCCACATACGGCCAGAAGCAGCCCCGCAGCGAAAACGAGACGGGCAATCCATCCCAGTTCGCTGGCTCGTTCGTCCGGTGAAAGCGTCGTCATAATGACGCCTCGTGTTCCCTGCTCCACTTTTTGAGATTTTTTTGGACTTCGCGCCGTTTCGATGGCGGAAGCTCCCAAATCAGGTCAAGTAAGACCGTGCATTCATCCTCAGCGAATGCCACGAGCAAAAAGGGTGGCAGGTCCAGGCCATCTGCAATGCAGTACAGGGTATCCACCGTGATGGCCACAAACCCCTGCTCAATCGATGACAAGTGAC
>JANORL010000318.1:0-1880 GCA_031415295.1 Polyangiaceae bacterium
AGCGCAAGCGGTTCGGACGCGACAAGCTGCTTGTCGAGCCATGTCGATCCTCTCGCCTTCTCCTGGCCAGCGAGGTCGAGATCGGAATGGGTCCACAGTGAGGTTTGCTCGCGGCCGCGCCGGTCGGTCCAGATCCGGAGCTCGACGATCCCGCCGGGCGCGGCATCGCCGGTCATGTCGATGTCTGAAAACTTGAGATGATGGACGCGGCCATCGGCACCATCGACCACGGCATATGCCTGACCAGTCAGTTCGTTGTGCAAGCCTCGCTCGACCAGACGCCCGATGACGGGTTCGGCTGCCAACCCATCGTGCATCGCGAAGCGACCTGGCTCGGCGGCAAAGCCTCGCCCAGTCATCGCCCGGTGCATCGTCTTGATAATGTCGCCCCTCACTGCAAGATCGCGCAATGACTGCTCCAGCCCTGGCTTCAGGCGCCAACATCCCGGTGCGATCCTATCGGCCAACCCCATGCGTTCGAGCTTGGTGGCGCGGCCGTTGAGATGCTGGTTGGTTGGATTGGCGGTGCGATGCGGATCGGGTCGCAGGTCGATCACGCCGCCAAGCTCGTCGCCAATCGAACGCAGGCGGCGGTCGAGGCTCGTCCAGCGGTCGGCTTCGATTTCGCGGTGCAAAGTGCGGTCGATGTCCTGCACGGTGCGTGCCCCCAGTTCCATTGTGACCCGTTGCTCGGCACGGGCGCGCATCCCCTCGCTGATGTAGCCGCGGTCGATCACGAGATCGCGGCCATCATCGGCCTTTCCGCGGACCAGAATGTGGATGTGCGGATTGTCGGTATTCCAGTGATCGACCGCGACCCAATCGAGCCGTGTGCCAAGATCTTTCTCCATGTCGGTCAACAGCTCTCGGGTGAAGGTCCTGACGTCGGCGAGTTCGGCTGCGTCTTCGGGAGAGACGATGAAGCGGAAATGATGCCGGTCGTCGACGCAGCGTCCAGCGAATAACTTGCCATCGGCAGGCTCGGGATCCGCGCCGAACAGTTCAGCATCATTCCCGTCCCGGGTGACCCCATCGCGCTTGAGATAGGTCAGATGCTGCGCGAGCGGAGCTGCAGTGAAGCGCGATCCGCGATGCCGGACGATCCGCGCCTTGACGATGACGCGACGTTGACCGGCGCGAGAGGTTGCTCGGAGGCTGGCGATCCGCCCCCGCGCTAGGCGGCCTGTCCCACGTCTAGAGCCGGAGCCGCCCGACCGGCCTCCACGACCTGACCGGTTGGCGAGGGCGCGAAGCTGGGCCTTGAGCGTCCGCGCCTTGCTCTGGCCGCTGCTGCGATCACGGATACGTCCCGGCCTGATCTCGAAATCGTCGTCGCTCATGGCTGCTTGCAGGCCCAAACGGCGGCTGGCTCATCGCGTGGCAAAATTGCGTGCGTTGCTGTAAAAGGAGCCAGCCGGGGTGCACAGCGGCTGGCTCTGGAAATCTTGCAGTTCTGCGCCCCCACACCCCAGCGGCTGGCTCCGCTTTCATCTTGCCATCCTCCTTCCCCCTGCCTTCCCACAGCTGCCCGTCCGCACAATCCTGCGCCATTCCACGCCATAACGCGCCAGAGGGGCAAAAGCGTGATCACTGCGAACGGCTCCCCGAAACGGGCGCGAAGAGGCCGTTCAAAGGAGCCGATGAAACGGGAATGGAGGTCGGCGGCGCGGCGGTAGCGAAGCTGCCGGATGCGTCGGTCGCTGCATCCCCGCGCACGGCGAAAAGCTGACTCTGTGTCCAGGAGGTGCGCGCCGGCTGCACGGGTGAAGCGTTGGCAACGACCGTCGGCGCGCTGGTCGATTGCAGCATCGGTGCAATCTTGGCGACATAAGCACGGGTCTCGGCGGGGAGCGGACGACCGCGATCCCGCCAGTCTTCGA
>JANORL010000319.1:0-12004 GCA_031415295.1 Polyangiaceae bacterium
CCGGATGTCGCGGAAGTGTCAGACATCACGATCGCGAAGACACGCAGTATCAGGGTAAGCCTTGAGCTGGATGAAGGTGATGAACGCATCGCGAAGGTGTTGGCGCTGCTGCAACAACATGGCGTCGAAGTCGGCTTGTTCATCACGTACATCGAATACTCCGAGGAAGACCGGCAAAACGCGCGGCTATTACAGATGCGTGCTGATGTCAACGAAAATGTCTCCGCGGGACTGCGATACGGCACCAAATACGACATGACCGAAGCCTGCGCCAACTGCGGCACGGGTGCGCGACAAACCTCGGCGCTCTACGTTGAAGGCCACTACCAGCCCATGATCCGAAAACATCGAGCGATTGGGTCTTTCGATCACGATATTCTCGTCGACGGGGGCATGGTCAAGAAACTCAAAGACGCCGGCGTGACGGGAATCTCGTTTGGCGACGTTCGAGCACGGTTGAGAAATGACAAATGGAGCAGTGTGGCGCGGGATCAAATCCTCATCGAACACGTAATGCCCCCGATGCGTGGGGGACTCACGGCGGAAGACAAGAAGTCTCTCTGTAAAGTTTGTCGGCGCGGAGGTCGCTCGGATTTCCCCAAAAAGCCCTACCGCGACGAGGATCTGGTCGGCATGCAAGACTTCAACGTGACCTGGGAATGGTTCGGAGGCTTTTGGCCCGCAGACAAAAAAAGGGGACGAGGTGTCAAGCGCCCACGTCCCTACGTACTCGTTACGCCCAAAGTGATGAACATCTTTCGCGACGCGGGCGTGAAAACGTTCGATTGGAGGCCGGTGGGTATCGAAGGATGAACGCGGGGCAAAGGGTCGAGCCATGGCGTTGGGCGCCGTCGCTCGTGCCCTGGCTTTTTTCCTTCCCATTTGTGGCGACTTGGACGAACATGCCCGTTACGCCTCAGCCCGAAAGTGACGTCTTATCATGAACATCGGACCCGAATACACCGACGTTGAAGTGCCTTTCGTTGGGCAGCTCGTGCGTTTGGGCTGGAAACACATTGCCGGCAACGTCGATAACCCCACGGTCACGGGGCGACCATCGTTTCGCGACGTATTGCTCAAAAGCGATCTGCGTAAAGCCCTCGAACGGATCAATCAACGCAAGGGAAAACCGTGGCTCGATGACGAGCGGATTTCGCAAGCCATCAGCGCGCTGGAACGTATTGCCACGCCAAACCTCATCGAGGCCAACCAAGAAGCGACCAAGCTGCTGCTGGAAGGCACGACGGTCGACGGTTTGCCGGACTGGGAAAACGGCCGCAGCCAAACCATCCACTACATTGATTGGAACCATCCGGAAAACAATACGTTTACCGCGATCAACCAATTTCGTATCGATTGCCCCGCCGGATACGCGAAAAAATATATCGAGCTGGATATCGTGCTGTTTGTTAATGGCATTCCGGTGGTCGTTGTGGAATGCAAAGCGATCACTTCCGCAGAGCCGATCGAAACGGCCGTGGACCAACTGCGCCGGTATTCGAACCAGCGCAAAGAAGACGGCGCGAGTACCGACAACGAAGGCAATGAACGGCTTTTTTATACGAATCAATTTCTTATTGCGACCCATTTCGATGACGCACGCGTCGGGACAATTGGCAGCGACGTGCAGCATTACATCGCGTGGAAAGATACCGCGCCTGTGTCCCTGAGCGACGTGCAAGGCGAACTCAAAAAGACGCAGTTGTCTGTGCAAGAACGTCTCATCGCTGGTATGTTACGTAAACCGCACCTGCTCGATATCATCCGGCATTTTACGCTGTATCAACAAGTCGAAGGACGCACGGTCAAAGTCGTTTGTCGTTATCAACAATTTCGCGCCGTACACGCATCGATTCATCGATTGTTGCACGGAAAAACCCGAACGTTGGACGGCGAATTCGACCGACGTGGCGGTATCGTATGGCACACCCAAGGTTCGGGCAAAAGCCTGACGATGGTATTCCTCATCAAAAAGATGCGCTCGATTGCGGAGTTGCGGCCGTTCAAAATCGTCATCGTGACGGACCGCAAAGACCTCCAGAAACAATTGTCCGGTACGGCAACGCTCACGGGGGAAAGCGTGAGCGTTGCCCGTAGCGTCAAGAGGGTGAAAAAACTCCTCGAGGTCAAGGGGCCGGCGATTGTGTTTGCGATGATTCAGAAATACGCGAGTGGCGAGGACGAAAGTGCCGCGAATGAACCGGCGTTGACCCTTGGCACACTCAACGAAGACGACGCGATTCTGGTGCTCGTGGACGAAGCGCATCGATCGCACGGCAGCAATTTGCATGCGAGCCTATTGCAATCGTTACCCAATTGTGCGCGGATTGGTTTTACCGGAACGCCCATTCTCATGGGGGCGAAAAAGCGCACGCATTCGATATTCGGCGAATTTTTGGACCGTTATACATTAAAAGAAGCCGAAATCGATGGGTCGGTCGTGCGGATTCTGTACGAAGGTCGAACGGCTCCGGGGGCGGTTTCCGATGGCCGAGACCTCGACGAACTTTTCGAGGATATGTTGGCGGATCGTACGCCGGAGGAACTCGCGGCGATTCAGCGCAAATATGCGACAAAAGGCAGTGTTCTCGAAGCGAAAAAGCTCATTGAAGCAAAAGCGCGGGATATGTTACGCCATTACGTGGAACATGTGCTCCCGAATGGGTTGAAGGCGCAAATCGTGGCGTGTAGTCGAGTGGCGGCGTTGCGGTACAATGAAACGTTGCCGCGTGTACGGGACGAACTCGTGCAAGAAGCCGAGGCGTTGACGGAGTACGATCGGGCGCTCGATGATGCCGAGCTGGCGCAGAAGCCGCGGAAACTAGCTACGGCGGTGCGGGCGTTTCGATTATTGGAGACGTTGCGGAGCATCGAGTTTGCAGCGGTGATTTAGCCGGCGAACAACGATCCGGCCGATTGGAGCGATTGGACGGACGCGGATAAGATCGAAACGCGAATTGAGCGGTTCAAAATGCCGTTGCGTGATGCAAAAAAGACGGATCCGCTGACGTTTTTGATCGTGAAATCGATGTTGCTGACGGGGTTCGATGCGCCGATTGAAGGCGTCATGTATTTGGACCGCCCCATTCGCGAGGCCGAGTTGCTCCAGGCGATTGCACGCGTCAACCGCACGCGTCTTGGAAAAACCGCGGGGTTCGTCGTGGATTATTACGGCGTGGCGCATCACTTGAAAGACGCGCTGAAGGAATACAGCGCAACGGATATCGAGGGCGTACTTCAGAGTTTAAAGGACGAAATTCCGAAATTGCGGGACCGACACGCGCGCGTGATCGGGCTTTTTACGTCGCGCGGGCATGACATTGCGGACAAAGACGATTGTGTGTTTTTGTTGAAAGACGAACGCTTGCGCGCCGAGTTTACGGTGAAACTGAAGCAGTTCTTGGAGACGCTCGATTTGGTGCTGCCGCGTCCCGAGGGCTTGCCATACGTGAAGGATGCGAAAATATTGGGGGAGATTTATGAGCGGGCACGTACGCTCTACCGAGATGGTCCGAGTTTTCTTTTGGGCAAGGACGTGGGCAACAAAGTTCGCAAGTTGTTGGACGATCACGTGATTTCACTGGGCATCAACCCGAAAATCGCACCGATTGCGATTACGGACGTGGGGTTTGCTGCTGCCGTTGGGCAAAAGGCGTCGCCGCGGGCGAAAGCGTCCGAGATGGAGCACGCGATTCGGCATCATATTCGCAAGCACCTGGACGAGGATCCGGTTCATTACGAAAAACTTTCGGAGCGGCTGGACGAAATCCTGAAAAAGTACAAAGACGATTGGGATCAGCTTGTGTTGGTGTTGGCGCCGCTGGTGGACGAGGTGAAGGGTGGGCGAAACGTCGACGATACGGGGCTCGATCCGGTAACGCAGGCGCCGTTGTGGTCGATTTTAAAGGCGGAGCGACAGAAGGAAAAACGGGTCACGGGAGCGGACGAGAAATGGCTTGCGGAACGCACGGTGGAGTTGGTGGAGCTGATTCGGGGCGAAGTGCGGCTTGTCGGGTTCTGGAAGAATCCGCATGCGCGCGAGGTGTTGCGGGGGCAGGTGTTCACGTTTTTGGACGATCACGAAATCGTGGATTTTGACCGAGCGGAAGCTGTGGCGGACAAGGTAATGGAATGGGCCAAAGCAAGCCACGACAAGTATGAAGGCAAAGGTTGACCGGTCGTGAATACGCTCAGTGTCGATGACCTTGCGTTTGAGGTGCGCCGTTCGGAGGCCCGCCGGACGTTACAAATCACGGTGGACCGCGGGGGCGAGCTGATATTGACGGCGCCTGTGACGTGTGCGACGTCGGTGATGGAGCGGTTCGTCCGGGAGAAACGATTCTGGATTTACCAGAAGCTTGCGGAAAAAGAAGTGTTGGCACCGGCGGCTTCGGTCAAACGGTATGTGAGTGGCGAGGGGTTTTATTATTTGGGACGCAGTTACCGATTGCTGCTGGTCGATAACCAGGACGTCCCGGTTAAACTGACCGCGGGTCGATTCAAGATGCGCCGCGCGGATGCTGGCCACGGGCGTGCGCACATGGTGGCGTGGTACAAGGACCACGCGCGAAAGTGGCTCACGGGGCGGGTGGAGCGTTTTGTCAATCGCGTGGACGTGGCACCTTCGGCGATAACGGTGCAGGATCTTGGATATCGGTGGGGTTCGTGCGGCAAAGGCGAGCGGCTGTATTTTCATTGGAAAACGATTCTCTTGCCGCCGCGCATTGTGGAGTACGTGGTGGTGCACGAGCTGGTGCATTTGCACGAGCCGCATCATTCCAAGGCGTTTTGGCAACGTTTGGAGCGGGTGCTGCCGGATTACGCGGGGCGCAAGGCGTGGCTAGCGGAGTTTGGCGCGGGCGTGGTGGGGGTCTAGGAGACGTAGCAGCGCGATGGCGCGTGTCACCGATCTATTCATTCGCCAATTCGGCGTTTGGTTGAGCTTCCGTAAGGTGCTGGGACACGATCCGTTGTCGTATGGAGACGGTCACGATTTCTTCGAAGTCACGACTTTCGGCAATGGCGTAGACCGCATGAATTTCTGAGAGGGCGAAGGTTCGGTGCGGTTCCGGATTGAGGACGATTTCGATTTCTTCCGTGGGTTTGGAAACCGCGCCGTGTTTTTTGATCTTGTGTCGTTCGAGCGCAATGGGAATGACCTTCCGCGAGGCAAAAGCTTCGCGGATTTGCTCGAAATGGACCTTTTGTTCGAGTTTTTTTGCGAGGTGTTTGTCCAGGTCGAGGCGGATGATTTCTTGTCCGTCCTCACCGAGCATTTCGTCATAAAGTCCCGTCACGCCTGGAACGAAAGCACTGTGAACCATGAAATAATTCTTGATTCGTTCGGTACTGACCAGGGTGAGTCGTAAGTCTGCGGCCGACGTAAAACCGCAACGGTCAGCGTCGAGAAGCCGGCGCACGTGTTCGCCTTTTTGCACCGATGTAAATTCAGCCAAGATGTGCAGTTTGTCCCCGCGTGGAACTTTGCGGCTTTCAAGAGCTCGGGAAAACCGCAAGAGCCGCATCGTGGTTCGCGCGTCGCGATCGATGGTTTCGGGTTCGCTGAGAAAAACCACCGCGCCAATGGGCCTGCCCCGTCCGGCGCACTCGACGGCAAACGAAGCCAAATCTTGGCCGCGTTGCGTGTAAACGGTCACTTGACCGCCATGTTCCAATGGTAATGTCACGCCGATACGCCCTGGTAATGGTGCGTCGCTGGCGATTCCAATATCGAGAGACGCGAGACGTTCGCCGAGAGGCATTCTTTCGTCGCCACGTTCGCCAAGAATCAGTGTGGCATCCACACCGGGCATAAAACGTGCGAGTTCATGCAACATGGATGGTAATGCGGCGCTGTATCCGATAACGACGATACGAGAGAGCAATCCACGCGCCATGGTCGCTCGGTCTGCCCAGGCGATGAGTTTCGGATCGAGGATTGGGGACATTTCGATTGGGCTGTAGGCGTCGCCCATGACGAGTTCTCGCCCATAACGGCGCAGTGGTGCGTAGGTTGCCGCGACGCCAATCAGTCCGCGCAGTTTGCGTAGTGGAATGCGTCCGGCTCGTGCACCGAGCTTCCAGACGCGTGAACCTTCGGGTGGATCATGCAGCGGATTGAGCCATTGTTCAAGGGATGCCACGGGAACGAATCCAAGGTTTCGTTTGGGAATTTCGTCACCCAAAAAGACGCCCACGAGCAGGACCGACCGTTCAGCATAGGCATGACGCGCGAGGTGCTCGAAGTCCAAATAACCATCGGTGGTCAATTCCGACAACGCATCGAGTTCACGTTTGTCGATAAAAATGTGCGTATAGAATTCGGATCCATCGGCGGTCATGAGGTCTGTGTAAAGGGCTTCGATGCCGGGCGTAACCAGGTGTTGGCACAGAAATAGTCCCAAAAATCGAGGCATATCGAGAGGAAAGGTATGGGGTCCGCCGATGGTTTGCATGAGGCCTCGATTGGCGCTCTCCATGACTTCGACGAAAACTTGAGCATTCGGGTTTTGCGCTCGAAAAGAAGCCAGGGCCATGGACGTGACGGCGTCGGCGTCGGGTCCAGCATCGGCACGGGATAGAATGAGCGCTCGTTTGGAGAGTTTTGCGGCGACTCGTTCCAGGGCTTCGGGGTCCCACCCATCACCTTCGCGGTAAACGACCCAACGCATGCCGGGATCATACAAATAGGCTGGGGGATCGGGCTGAACACCGAGCAGTGCCATGCGCGGCAAAGCGTGCCGTTTCGGACGTGGGCCTCGGCGACGAATCCATTGATAAATTTCAGCGGGGCGAAACCACTGTCGTAAATTGCGATTACGCTCGTAAAGACGAACGAATTCGGTGACGAGCATTTCCGCATCGTGTACGGCGCCGATCACCAACGAATGATCGTGGTAATCCACGGGGCGACGCCGTTCGGCTCGGACGACCTGGTCGACGATGTTCGTCCCCAAACCGATGATGAACGAGATGATGAAAACGCCAATGATCGTGAGAATGAGCGATAGAATTGCAATGGGAACCGGAACGCGCAAATTGGGGACCAGATTGTCGGCACTTTGCAATTGCCGGAACGACCACCACAACCGATCCAGGAAGCCGGCATTTTGACCAAGGCCGCTATAATCGTATTGAATGGGAAGGTGATGGAGAACGACCGCCGTCCCGAATGCGAGCGAAAACACACCAATCGTCACGAGTCCGAATTGCTGGAGTTGCTCGCGCCGTGTGATGATCAAGTAGACGTCGGCGGCCAGTTCTCGGGCAAAGCGCAATAACAATGCCAATCGAGCGAGCCGCAACGCGATGAACGCGTCCGTGTAATGCGTCTGAATGACGTTTTCCAATGGCAAGAAACTTACAAATGCGAAGAAGTCGATGAGAAGCAGAAACCATTCGAAGAAACGGATCTCATGACGGGGTCGCGTGAGGGCGATGGCGCGCAAGACGAGTTCGGCACCAAACACGAAAATGAAGCCCCATCGCAAGGTGTGTTCGATGGCGGCGAGGGGCAAGAGCGACACGATGATCGTCAGCGCCAGGAAAATTTTGAGCGGTCGTTTTTCGAGAAATACGGCGACGCGATGGGGAATCGAAGGGCGTTCCATGAAGTGCGGCGGCAGTTTACCAGAATTCCGTCGGAAAGATCGAGGACGATCGCATGGCCAAATTTTCAACGCGAGAACTCAAAATGACGTAGCGGAAGGTTCGTGGATGTGCTTAGAGTGCCGCGTCAAGCTGAAGTCCATTTGAAGGGCCATCTCGAGGGAAAAGCGATGAACGTAAGTGAGCCGGTGAAAGCTCGAATCGAAGCGTTGATCCAGTCGGATCGGGTCGTATTGTTCATGAAGGGGTCGCGGCAAGCCCCGCAGTGTGGTTTCTCGGGGAGTATCGTGGAGATCCTCGAAGAACTCCTTGACAATTATGCGACGGTGAATGTGCTCGATGACGCCGACATTCGTGATGGCATCAAGGCGTATTCGAATTGGCCGACCATCCCGCAGCTTTACATCGGCGGCGAGTTCGTTGGTGGGGCCGATATCGTGCGGGAAATGCAACAAAACGGTGAACTGCAGCAGAAGCTCGGGGTCAAAGCGCCGAAAGAAGTCGTAGCGCCGAAGATCACGGTGACTGCGGTGGCGCGGCGAGAATTGCTCGAAGCGATGAAGGATTCACCGGGAGAATTGTTGCGGTTCGAGATCAGTCCGCGGTTCGAGTATGGTATGTACATGAGCCGGCCTACGCCTGTCGATTTCGAGATCGATGTTGGCGATGGAATCGTGTGTTTGATCGATCGAGCAAGCGCACGGCGGGCGGAAGGGGTTTCCATTGATTTCGTCGCAGGTCCAGATGGCGGCGGATTCAAGATCGAAAACCCCAATGAACCTCCGAAAGTCCGGTCCATTACGGCGTCGCGATTGAAAGAAATGCTCGATACAGAGCCCGGGCTTTTGCTCTTTGACGTACGTACGGATCGTGAACGGGACATTGCGGCGATTGAAGCGGCAAAACCTGTCAATCAGGAAGAACTGGCGCGTATCGAGGCGCTCCCGAAAGACACGCCCATTGCGTTCATGTGCCATCACGGTGTGCGAAGTCGTTCGGCAGCCGAGCATTTCGTGTCGCAAGGTTTTTCCAAGATCTACAACGTAGAAGGCGGTATCGACGCTTGGTCTGTCAAGGTCGATCCGACTGTACCGCGATACTAAAAATCGTGTAGCGAGGAGCAGGGAATCATGTCGCATCATCCGACGACGTTTCAAGGTTCGGTGCCCGAAGCTATCGAGCGGGCAGTAAAAGAAAAAATGGCCGATGCCGTCGTATCCGTACGCGGCGGCGGCGGACATTATGAAATCGATGTCGAAAGCCAAGCCTTTGCGGGCAAAAGCACACTCGAAAAACACCGTTTGGTTCTCACTTCGATTGCGCATTTGATGCAGGGCAACGACGCGCCCGTGCACGCAGTCGACAAGATCAGCACCAAATTGCCTTCCAATTAAGTGAGACTGGGTTTCACCCAGACCCATGAGGGCTGCCCGCCCTCAACCCGGCAAGGGGTAATACCCCTTGACCCATGCATTGGTTCGTCCGCTTCGCGGTCGAACCAAGATGGTTTCGGGATTTGTTTCTTGACTACCCTTCAACACGTTTTCGGTGTATGAGGAGGCGATGCGTAAAGCGATCGTCTTCGTTTCTTTGGGAATTGGTGCTGCGGGTTGTGCGGCTGCTCCTGCGGTGGCGCCGAAATCCTCGAACACCGCAGATTTCGTGATTGTCGCTGCGTCCATTCAAACGATGGATACGGACAAGCCTCAGGCCGAGGCATTGGCCGTTGCTGGAGACAGAATCATTGCTGTTGGTCATGAAGCAGAAATGGTGCCGTTTGTCGGAGCGAATACGAAGACGTTTCGGATGGAAGGACGGTTCATCACGCCAGGCTTGGTCGACGGGCATTGCCATTTGCACGGGCTGGGAGTGGCGCGTGAATCGCTCGATGTACGCGGAAAGAAAAGCCCCGACGAAGTAGCGCGTAGCGTTGCCGATGCTGCGAAAGGTCGCGTTGCTGGAGAATGGGTCACGGGTCGGGGGTGGGATCAAAATTTGTTTGCGCCGGCGGTTTTTCCGACACATATGCCGCTCGATGCTGTGAGTCCCGATCGCCCTGTGGCACTCACAAGAATCGATGGGCACGCGTTATGGGTCAATGCAGCGGCAATGAAAGCGGCGGGCATTGATCGATCCGCGGCGGATCCTCCGGGCGGGCGTATCATGCGCGACGAAAAGGGTGAACCGACGGGCGTTTTCGTCGACAATGCCATGGACCTCGTGCAAGTCAGAATGCCCCCGGAGCCAGTCGAAGCACGCGAAAGGCGTATTTTGCAAGCCGCGAAAGAGGCGTTGTCGCTAGGTTTTTCGGGCGTGCATGAAATGGGTATCGATGACGGGACCGTGGCTGCATATCGGAAGCTTGCGGCGGAAGGACGGCTTCCTTTGCGAGTGTATGCGTATCTTGCGGGGGATCCGTTATTGAAAGTGCTGGATGGGCGTAAACCGGACGACGATGCGAATGGTTCGTCGATGTTCGTGTTGCGCGGAGTAAAACTTTTTGCGGATGGAGCATTGGGGTCGCGGGGCGCTTCGTTGCTCGAGCCTTATTCGGATGAACCGAGTTCGTTCGGGCTATCGATCATGAATCGCGATGCTTTGAGTCGAGCGGCAAAAGTGGCGGCGGATGCTGGTTTTCAAGTTGCTGTGCATGCAATCGGGGATCGAGCCAATCGCGAGGTGCTCGATGCATTTGAATCCGTTGGGGAAGGGCGAGCGAAGGCGTTGCGATTTCGTATTGAACACGCGCAGATCGTTTCGCCAGAAGATATTTCTCGATTCGCAAAGATTGGCGTGATTGCATCGATGCAGCCGACGCATGCGACGAGCGACATGCCGTGGGCGCCGGCGCGGCTTGGTCCCAATCGATTGGCAGGCGCATATGCGTGGCGATCGCTCGAACGAGCGGGAGCGTTTTTGGTGTTTGGATCGGATTTTCCGGTGGAAGAGCCATCGCCATTGTTTGGGCTTTGGGCGGCGGTGAGTCGTCAGGATCCGATGGGGAATCCCGCGCAGGGGTGGCTACCGGAACAACGATTGACGCTGGATGAAGCGATTGCGGGGTTTACGACGGGCCCGGCGTTTGGGGCATTTGCAGAAAACAATCGTGGTCGCATCAAGGCGGGATACCTTGCAGACTTGACGATTTTCGATGCGGCGCTGACAGCGGAAAGATCGTTGCTCGACAGGAAAGTGGTGGCGGTGTTCGTGGGTGGTAAAGTTGTTTATGGAAGCTTGCCGCAGGCGGCCGATCTGGTAGAGTCACGATCGAAATGATTGGCTTTGTCATTCGCATCGTCGCGTTTTTGGCCGTGGGTGTGGCGCTTGGGGTCGTGCATTCGCGCGCGGTGACGGAAGGGGAGCGGATTTTTCGTGAGACGGGGGAACGAACGCGTCCGGCGGTTTTGTTTGCCGTACGTTTGGTGCTCGTGTGCGTAATTTTTGCGGTGATTGGGAAAATGGGTCCGATACCGCTGGGAGCTGCGGTGTTGGGATTTTTCGGGGCGCGGTTGATGAAGGGTCGAGCGTAGGATAGGCCGATTGCGCTCAGGTGCGTGGCACGCTCGGCCTTCGCCCGATTTTTCGACGCACGCGACGAGTGGTGCAAGCGTGGCCTTCGCCCGATTCTTCGACGCACGCGGCACCCCGAACTCGTCCTCTACGCGGGCTCAGACAATGGGGCCCCGCCGCATGCACCGAAAAATTCGGGCGAAGACCTTACTTATCTGACGGGGTGGCGTTTGGGCGGCGCGCGTGATGCGGTAAATGTTTTAGGCTGATAGTTTGTCGATTGGTTCTGGCTCGGCGTGCCACAGGATATTCGTCGTAAGTTTCTCGAAATCCTCACGACAGCGTTCGACAGAGTTCATGTGCGCGCCAATGGTGCCGTCGGCCGGGCGCAGGTCAAACATAGGCTTCTTGGCATCCCGTGCGAACGGCACGAGGCTTTGATAATTTCGCATCGTGCCAAGGTGGTAGGAATCGTCGAGCATCGACAGGTTTGGTGACGATTGGCCCAGTATTGAGCGATGGTATTCGGGCGCAATTTTGGAAATCCACTTATCGTATGTTTTCAGAGGTTTTGATAGTCGTGTTGCTACTTGTGTGACGACGTAGCCAACAGACTTAGTGCGTGCATTGGGCATGGCGAACTCCAGCGCGGGAGCGCGCACTCGTCGTTCTTGCCAACCGTTTCGCCAGTCAACGAGTGCGGAGCCGAAGTGGCGGAAACTTTCCAATGAAAATAAATCTGGAGATACAGTCGAGACTACATAATCGGCACTCATGATCGCGGCGCGGTTGATTGCGTCGTGATTCGTGGCCATATCGAAAATGATAATGTCGGCTTCGTACTGTCGTGCGGCCAGAGCAGCAGTTCGATGAAATGCAGCGAGAA
>JANORL010000320.1:0-2501 GCA_031415295.1 Polyangiaceae bacterium
GTGAACGTGATGATTCCATAACCGAAATGCGTCGACGCCAGATACGGTTTGGGCCCGTCGATGTGTTCGATGTCGATGCAATCTATTTCATTCGACCCATTCCATGTCGCACGAACCGTATGGGGCGATATGACGAACCAACCGGCTTGGTTGGCAATGAGCAGCGGCAAGCAGCGATTGGCGAACCCGTCGCGCGTTTTGGACATCCATTCTCGTTGAATGGGTGCGGGTGAAAGCTCCGGCGGTGCGCCGATGCTCGTGTGATAGGCGATGAAGGGAAATGTCTTGACCATCGGACCGCGGTCCTTGTACTCGAAGTTCGTCTCGGTGTGCACTGAAATTTCGCACCGATGATGCATTTGGCGTATACTCCGCATCCTTCGCTGGAGACTCCGATCAAGATGAAAAATGCCAGCATCCCGATGAACACGCTGATCGACCGCCTCGAGAAAAAGTATCCCGACGCGCGGTACGAACTCGACTGGACAACACCCCTCGAACTGCTCGTCGCGACCATTTTGGCCGCACAATGCACGGACGTGCGTGTCAACAAAGTAACGAAATCGCTGTTTCCCAAGTACCGGACGGCGCGCGACTATGCCGACGCGAACACCGAAGAACTCGAAGAAATTCTGAAGCCGACCGGGACTTTCAAACAAAAAGCAAAGTCGATCCAAGAAGCTTGCAAGATGCTCGTCGAGCAGTACGGAGGCGAAGTGCCGCAAACCATGGAGGAACTCGTCACGCTGCGCGGTGTTGCCCGCAAAACAGCCAACGTGGTCCTCAACAACGCGTGGGATATTCCGTCAGGAATCATCGTGGACACGCACGTGGCTCGCGTGAGTCAACGCATGGGCGTCACGAAAAACGACAAACCCGAAGCTATCGAACAAGATTTGATGAGGATCGTGCCCAAAGAAAAGTGGACGAAATTCGGTCCGGCGATGGTGCTTCTCGGCAGGTACGTCTGCACCGCGAAAGTCGTCAATTGCCACGAATGTCCACTTAACGACGTGTGCCCCAAAATCGGCATTGGACAGTGACGATCAAGACGCTGTCCATGCTCCATTCGACGCAGCAAGACCCACCGGCGTCCATTTGAACGTTTTCACTTCGGCTTGACGAAATAGGTTCATGACTTTGGGCGTGACGAGGACGTTGGGCGATGGAATTTGAGAATCGCGGACGTTACCATTGAAGGTGTGAAAGCCAAACCATTCCCAGGTCAAGTTAAAATCCTTCATTCCGACCAAATCTTCTTTGCGGTAGGGCTGGTCAGGGAATGAGAACCGACCTCCACGCCGACAAACTTTACACATATATTTTTCATCGAGTTCGGTGGGCTCCGTACACATTGGAGGCATCGTGTGTTCGATGAGAATTTGGAATCGGTCGATGGGATTCCAATCACCGAAGTCGTCGCGGGCGTGCACATCGGCGAATGAAATACCGGTGATGCCAGCGTCGACAAGTTTTTTGCGCATGGTGGCATCGACGAGAATGTGGTCATCGCGGCTCATGATGGCGCGATGTTTATGAATCTTTGGCAATTCTTTGCGTTTTACCCGTTCGTACCAGATCTGCTTCATACCTGTTCCGCAATGGATGCAAGCATGGGTAAGGTCGTATTTCGTGCCCATTTCTGACGTTATGGATTGCAGGTATTCATCGCCGGCGGTCATTTTCAAAAGCGGGGCGTTTTGGAGATCTTCTTCGGAATATTCGACCGACGTGGTCGTCTCGATATCGGCCTGGATCCCATGCAATGCGAGCAGTTCGCACAATTTCGGGATTCGCGGGTCTCCTTCGTTGAACGTAACATCTACGAACAGAGCCGGATGCATCTCGTTGGTGGACGGGTCGAAAAGGTGCATTCCACCGGTCGCGTACACTTCCTCTTGCGTACATCCGACCAAACCCAGAATCTCTTCGGCCTTTTCTTGAACTTGCCCCACTTCGAACGATATCTCTACGGTTACGGTTGTTTTCATCTGTTTGCCCCGATCGATAACCCGTCGCGCCTATGCTTCTTCATAGCTCAATGCCCACCGGCGTCCATTCAAACGTTTTCACGCCCGCGTCGCGAAAGATGTTCATCACGCGGGGCGTGACGAGGATGTCGGGCGATGGCCGCTTCGCACCTCGAGCCTTTTTTTTGTCTTCGGGCCAAAACTCGCCAAACCATTCCCAGGTCAGGTTGAAGTCTTGCCTGCCGACCAGATCCTTTTCGTGGTACGGCTTTTGGGGGAAATTCTGACGACTCGAGGACCACCTCTTCGCCCTCCGCCAAAGCCTTTTTAGCCGCTTCCACCGCTTCTGCAGTAGGCTCCGCCGCTAACTTCTCCGCGAGGTCCTTCGTTAGGACATTCGGATCCACGAAGCCCGGCGTCTTCCCTCTCTTGACCGCCCTGATAATCCTGGTGAGGAAATCCTTGCTCGATTTGAACGGTATCCCAATGAGCGAGAACGTGACTGCAACGGCCTGAACAGCCAAAAGATCC
>JANORL010000321.1:0-9784 GCA_031415295.1 Polyangiaceae bacterium
GCAGATACGCTGGGCGACGATGACAACCTGGTGGTTCGTATTCGAACGCTCGCCGCATTGCTCGAAGATCGGGATTGAGCAATGCGAACCATCAGGAAACTCGCCGAACCTGCAAGCTGGCGCCAGCACCGCCAGGCGGGAGGAGCATATGTCAACTATACGCAGACGGATGATGCTCGTCAGGCGTTGTTGGCAGAACAGGGGCATCTTTGCTGCTTCTGCATGAAACGAATCGTCAAAGAAGCGATGAAGATCGCGCATTGGGCACCGCAAAGCGCGCACGACGATAAGACGATGCAGTGGCACAACGTTATGGGCGCGTGTATGGGTGGCGATAGACAGCGGGGGGCCATCAAGCATTGCGACACCCATCAAGGCGCAACGCCGATCAAAGTGAATCCGGTGGATCAAGAGCTACGTTGCGAGCAACTCATCCAGTATTTAGCCAATGGAGAAATCCAGTCTCATGACCCTGACATCAACAAAGATCTCAATGAGACGCTCAACCTGAACACCGAGGTGCACAAACCGAAACGGAAACAGGTGTTCGACATCCTGAAAAGCAGCCTGGACAAACAAGTCGTCAAAGGTAACTACTGGCCGGACGATTTGCTGGAGCGGGAACTCGAACGGTGGCGACGCCGGGACAAAGCCGGAATGTTCAAGGAATATTGCCAGGTAGCGATTTATTTCCTCGAGAAGTGGCTGCGACGGCGACAAAATGCGTAGGTCAAATGGTTGGCTCGGTAGCTACCCGTGCAGCACCCCTAGCGTCGCCCCCTCAATTCACCTCGACAACCACCCCGAGACTTTCCACCATACTGCGTCCCGCAGCGCTGATCGCATAACGTCCGATTGGCAAATCGAATGACATCGTCGTCGCTGGAACGATGCGGTCAATGGCAAAACCAGTACCGTCATCATAATAGACGACCCATGCGAAAATGTCGTCATCGTGGCTCATGGTCACCGTCGATCCTTTGACCAGCACGGTGGGAGGCATAACGGGAACATCAGCCGCGGCGATCACTGGCGGCGAAAGCGCTGGCGTCGCATAGAATTCGTCGCGGAATACATCACGAATACCCGATTGGTTTTTCTGGAGCGGACCGACATGGAAATAAATATTGCCGAGTGATCCGTTGTCCGCTTGTGCCCGTGAAAGCTGGACCTGCGTTCGGAATTCGTCAATCGTCCACGAAATGCTGCTGTCGAGCTTCGAAAGGTAATTACCCGCAAACGTATATCGCCCGTCCTGAGGCAACTTCGACCACCAATCAATGAGCGGTCCGTACGCTTGCGGCACCTGCGTCGACGGCCAATAAAGCTGCGGCGCGAGATAATCGACCCACCCTTCGGCTTTCCATTTCACTGGATCGGCGAAAAGAGAGTCGTATTGGTCCAGCCCATTGATCCCCGGTGGCGTACCTGGACGATAAATCCCAAATGGACTGATGCCAAAACGTACCCACGGCTTGGCGGTTTGAATGTCGCCAGATACTCGTTGCACAAGCGTATTGACATTGTCGCGCCGCCAATCCTTCAGCGCGAGTTGTCCGCCTGCGGCCTGGTATTCTGCATAAGTTGCCGAATCAGGAAAAGGCGTCGCCGTGGGGTATGGATAGAAATAATCGTCAAAATGAAGGCCGTCGATGTCGTATCGCCCAACGACGTCCGTGATGACCGCAGCCACGTGATCTTGAACCGCAACTGCTCCAGGGTCCATCCACACGCTCGTGTCATACGTGTAGGCATATTTGGCCTGGGTCACCGACAGATGGTTTGCCGCAGCGGTACTCGATTTGCTCGATTTTGCGCGATAAGGATTCATCCACGCGTGAACTTCGATGCCTCGGCTATGCGCTTCGGTGACCAATGTCTCGAGCGGATCATAACCAGGATCTTTGCCTTGCATTCCGGTGAGAAAACGACTCCAAGGCTCAATGGCCGATTTGTACAAAGCATCGGATTCAGGACGCACCTGAAAAAAGATGGCATTACAATGACTGTCGACGAGAACATCCAACAAATCGCGTAATTCAGCCTGTTGCTGGGCAGCAGAGAGCACTTGCGAGCTAGGAAAGTTGATATTGGATACCGAAGCGACCCAGACACCACGTAATTCGCGTTGATGAAAGACGTCGACGAGTTCCGGCATCGGCATCGGATTGCCAGCGTCACCCGCATCGTCGGTTATGCCAGCGTCACCAGCGTCAATCGACTCGCCGGCATCGCCAGCATCCACGACATCGCCAGGAGGGTCTATGGGCGTTTGGTCATCATCGGAAAAACACGCCCAAGAAGTAACGGCCAACAAAAGCAAAAGGTAGTATCGCACGACTGGCGATATTGCCGAACAATTCACGCGAATGCAAGCACAATTCGCGGAAACTTTACCCACTACGTAAGCTCAATCGGCAGACTTGAGGATGAACGGATACGAAATCACGACGACGCCTTCACCAGTCGGTTTCGGAAACGTCCAGCGTCGCGCAACTCCAGCGATGCATTGTTCAACTGCCCGATCATTTAACGTGCTTTCTCGCACCACGGAAGCGACGACCGTCCCTGTTTTTCCAATCGTGAAGTTGAGCACTACCTTGCCCTCGATGCTCGGCGTGCGCGCCAAACCCTGGTCGTAACAATGCTTCACGTCATTGAGATGCGCACGAACGACCCGCTGAATCTCGGCTTTGTCAATGGTCCCACGCACTTCAGTCGCTGCACCGATGGTCGTTCCGCCCGCTGTACCGGCCATCTCCATGCCACTCGCACTCCCGGTTGCAGCGCCCGCGAGCCTCGCGCCCTTGGCATTCGACGCAACGCCTAAACCACCGCGCCCATGACTCAGCCCACCGTCACTCGCCTCCCCGCCTTGAGTAATCTGCCCAAACGCTGCGAGTGGATCGGTGGGTCCACGCGCGTGCTCGCTGTCCTGACTGTCGAGCTGGCCTTGGTCGACATCGCTTTCTTTGGTGTCCTTGGCATCGGGCCGCTGCACGATCGGTTTCATGGGCAAACGCTCGTTCTTCGCCAGCTCCACTTTCACTTCCACGACATCGGGCGCAAATGTCTCTGTCGCAGCTAGACCTTTTGGCCCTGGAGCAACCACGTCTCGTGGATGAATGGGCGATGGAGACGGTGCCGCGGCACAAGCAACGAGGCCTGTGGCGAACGCCCCGAAAACGAGAAAAATTTGTGGTGAAAAAAGCTTCATGGTGTGCTCGATGGATGATTGGCCAGCGCCGGGATCGAGTCCTACCACGGGAGGCGACTCGAATGCAACGATTTCTTTTTGCATGCTCACCGCTGCACACGCTGATTATTTGTTCGTCCCTCGCGACTGGTGATAACGTCTGCGACTGCACCTCCTATGCAGCCCTCACGCCCCCCCATACAAGAAACCAAGACCCTCGCAAACAACGCGAAACGTGCGCGATCGCTTATAAAACTGAGCGGTGCGTTACGCGAGCTTGGTTCGTTCGAAGCGGCGTTTGGTCCCGCTGAAGAAGCGGTGGTGCTATGTCGAACGCTCGTTGGTATTCGCCCAGACACGTTTCTACCGGAACTCGCTGCGGCATTGGATCACTTGGGCAACATACAGGGGGATCTCGGACGACACGAAACGGCCCTCGTGAGCGCGATGGAGGCAATGGACATTTACCGGGGGCTTGCCAAGGCCCGACCCGAGACGTATTTGCCGCGTTTTGCGATTACGCTGAATAGCTTATCGGTTCGTTTGCAACAACTGGGTCGACACAAAGAAGCTTTGCCATTGGCCCAAGGGGCGCTCGAATGGCTTTGGCCGTATTACGAACGATTCCCGGACGTGCATACGAAACATGTCGGAACGATGTTTTCGGTCCTTGCGGCGCTGCATGAAGATTTGGGCAGCCACCTGGACACGATATGGACCGAGCGACTCGAACGATATGCGGCGGATGCTGCTGGTGAACGGAAAAAGGCTGTGCCTGCGGTGAAGAAGGCTTCTGGCAAGAAAAAAGGTCAAGCCAAGTGAAGGTGAGTGAGGAGGCGTGTTAGGTCAACGCCTATCGGCGGGAGAGCGAGACGCGATTCGATTCACGGTGCGGGGCACGTATTGCCGTCGACGCAGATGATGTTCGTCGGGTCTTTGGGGTACGAGCAGCACGTGGTATTGCCATTGCAGGAAATCGGGCACGGGCATTGGTTGCATCCGAGCGCCGGTTCCCATTGACGGCAATTACCCGCGACGCAGACTTCGTCGCTGTTGCATTGTTGACCGCATTGGCCGCAGTTACGCGGATCCGTTTGCGTGCGGACGCAGGATGTACCGTTGTTGCCGCATTGTTGGGTACCCATGGCGCAGTTTTGAACGCAAACGCCGTCCAAACAACGAGGTGCGTTGCCCGGACAAACGTTCCCGACAGTGCCGCAGTTTTGGGGGTTCGTCTGCAAGTCGGCGCATTGACCGTTGACGAGCGTCAAACTGGGTTTGCACACGCATTGGCCAGCATCGCAATATTGGTTATTGCCTTGACATTGCGTATTGCAGTTGCCGCAACGATTGGGGTCGTCCTGGGTATCTTGGCAGTTGTTGCCGTTGCAATTCGTCAAACCGCCGACGCATGCGCACGATCCGCCATTACACAAGCCGAACGTGTTGTCGCAATCGTTGCCGCAATTGCCACAGTTGTCGATGTTGATTTGCAGGTCAGCGCATCCATTAAAGCAGGCGTTTTGGCCCACCGGACAGATGCATTGGCCCGCAGAACATGTGCCATTGACACAATCCTGACCGCATGCGCCGCAGTTGTTCGGGTCGCTGGCGATATCGGCGCAAGAATTGCCGCACGTTACTTCCCCAGCAGGGCATGCGCATTGACCATTGGTGCAGGTCGCACCGAGCGGACAGAAGAAGCCGCAGGCGCCGCAGTTTTGTTCGTCGGTGCCGAGTTGCACGCAGCCGATGTTCGGACCGCAATTAACAGCGCCAGCACCGCAAACACAAGCGCCGGAAACGCACAAACCATTGGGACCGCACTTGTTGCCACACATGCCGCAGTTGTCGGTATTCGTCGACAAGTCAGCACAGGTATTTTGCGCATTACACGAAACTTGGCCCATGGGACAAGCCGTACAAGCGCCCGACACGCACATCTGCCCATTGAGGCAATCATTGCCGCACATGCCACAGTTGTTCAGGTCGTTCGAGAGGTCAGCGCACCCGCCTGGGCAAGTCACCTTCCCTGCATCGCAGGTGCAAGCGCCACTGATGCACGTTGCGCCAGTGAAACAATCGTTGCCACACGAGCCGCAGTTGTCGTTGTCATTGGAAAGCGTGACGCACGCATTGCCGCATTGTGCTGTTCCTTGGGGACAAACGCACGCGCCGGACACGCATTGCCCGCCCACGGCACAAGCAGTTCCGCACATTCCGCAGTTGTTTGGGTCGCTCGAAAGATCCGCGCAAACGCCCTGCGCAATACACGCCACGGTACCCATCGGGCAGTCACAAAGCCCATTGATGCACGATGCACCGGTGGGACATTCATTGGCGCACGTTCCACAATTCTTCGGATCGGAAGGAAGATGCGCGCAGATACCTCCACAATTGTCGGGCGTCGGAGCTGCACACGCTGCGCATTGACCGCTCGTACATGCCGCACCAGTCGCGCACATATTGCCGCATTGTCCGCAGTTTGCAGGATCGTCGGCAAGATTGAAACAACCCGTGCCGCAATTCACGCTCGACGGGCCACAGGCACATTGACCGCTGGTGCATGTACCACCGGGACCACAAGAAACACCGCATGCACCGCAGTTTGCGGGATCGGTCGACGCATCGACGCAAACATTGTCACACGCAACGTCCGTCGTATTGGGGCATGTCGTAATGCCGCTGCTACTACCACTGCTGCTGGCACCGCTATTCGTCGACGACGTCGTATCGTCGCTACAACCCATCCACGTGAGCGTCGTCGCAACAAGGCCCACCAGGGCACTCACTTGCAACCACCGTTGAAAACGGTTCATCGAACTACCTCCATGCAAAGCACTTCCTCGAAAGGAAAGCTCGTTCAAAGCCTCACGCACTGACGTGAGGTTAATGCCGAAGTGGCAAGAGCCCTCACCTCGCAACATCGGCTCAACATTCGACAAAGGGCGACGAAATCGTCTCGCGCAGTACATGGCGTGGCGCCAACGCCGTCGACAGTCCGAAAAAAGCTGAGCCGTCAGGAAGAGTTCATGGCTCTGGTTAAAACATCACCAATGACGGTCCCGAAAAACATGCCGTTGCAAAGACGGACCAGAGCATGGTAAGTATGGATCGCGTGAGCTCAATCCCGAAGTCCGCCGAACCATCGCCTGCCGCAAATACGCGAGCTGGTAAAGGTGCGACGGTCGTGCGGCTACCGCAAACCGCTCGTTCGGATGCGGAGATCGTGGTGGCAATTCGACGCGGGGAAACGTGGGCCGCGGCGGCATTGCTGGATCGTCATGGGCCACTCGTCGAACGACTGATTCGGCGCATCATGGGTCAAGATATCGACTTGGCAGACCTCGTCCAAGATGCTTTCACGACGATTCTTTCGTCGATTGATCAAGTGCGGGACGAAAACGCCGTTAAAGCTTGGATGTCGTCGATTGCCGTACACACGGCCCATCATGCGATACGTCGCCGGCAATTGAGTCGCTGGATTTTCTTTTGGCAGAAGGAAGAACCTTGCGAAACACCCGTACGCGAGCCGGATTTTGGGGCTCGAGAATGTGTCCGCCACGTTTATGCGGCGCTCGATCGATTGCCTGTCGAAGAACGAATCGTTTTTACTTTACGCTTCATTGAAGAAATGCAGCTCGAAGACATCGCGAATTCGTGCAGCGTGTCACTGGCCACGATCAAGCGTCGGATAACACGCGCGGAACAACGATTCGCAGCGATTGCCCAGCAAGATCCCGTCTTGCGACCTTTGCTCGAAGGGGGACGGCGATGGACTTGAATCCGTTCGAAAAGCTGGGCGAAGCGGTACGCCACGCGTCCGACGATGCGGCGAAGTCAGAAACGACGTTGAAACAGGCCAAGGAACGAGCACTTGCCCATTGGAAGCCTCGTACGAACGTGACCAAACGGCGCGTGGCATTGGTCATGATTTTTGCGGCCGCATTGATTACGCTTGCTTTTTGGCGTCTGCCCACCAAGGGGACAACCATTACGTATTCGGTTGGATCGAATGATTCTTTGGGAACATTGGGCGCTTGGATAGCCGCCGGACCTCGAGCGACGAGTGTTCGTTTTTCCGAAGGAACCCTGGTGACGCTCGAGCCTGGTGCACGAGCGCGCGTGACTGGCGCGGATGCGTATGGAGCGACGATGCTCGTCGAACGGGGGCGAGCGCATGCGAAAGTGGTCCATGTTGGGTCATCGACTTCGTGGCTCGTACATGCAGGACCTTTCGATGTGAACGTGGTTGGAACGGAATTCGATGTTGCGTGGGATCCGACGAAAGAGGTATTTGATATTCGCGTGACAGAAGGCCGCGTGATTGTGCGTGGCCCTCTGCTCGATACGGGACGTAGTTTGTCCGCGAGCGAAGTGTTGCGTGTGGACGTCCATCACAAGTCGAGCGAAGTGCGGGTAGAATCGCCCGAAGCGCCGCGGGTCGACAATACAGCGGCTCATGAGACGCCAACGCGAAACGAAGATACTCCTGCGCCAAAGGCGGAGCCTGTCGCGCCGGAGTCTGTCGCGCCGGAGTCTGTCGCGCCGGAGTCTGTCGCGCCGGAAAATGGGATAGCCGTTTCGTCGGAAAAACCATTGATTATTCCAGCGTGGCAAAAACTAGCTGCCGCGGGAAAACATCGCGAGGCGCTCGAAGCGGCGGAACAAGCTGGATTCGAGCACATTTTGGCGAATTCGACGGCGGCTGTGCTTTTGGAATTGGCCGACGAAGCGCGATTTGCGGGTTCCCCGTCGCGCGCGCGACAAGCATTGATCCGCGCACGCGACCTTGGTGCGCGCGGACGTTCGGCATTCTTGCTGGGCAAAATCGCTGCCGATCATGAACATTCTCCAGCGGAAGCCATTACGTGGTTGCAAAGATATTTGGAGGAATCGCCATCGGGAGGACTGGCGGAACAAGCACTTGGGCGCATCGTGGAAATCGAAGACAAACTTGGGCATCGCGAACAAGCTCGCAAAGCGGCGTCATCGTATTTACAACGTTATCCCGGAGGTGCGTATGAAACGCTTGCCCGGGGCGTCGTCGAGCCTTGAAAACACGTATTGTTCTCCAAATCATTGTGGCGATCACGGCGATCATCGTGCCAACGATGGGTCTAGCCGAAAGCGCGCGCGTACTTTTGGTACACGCAGGGTCGAGCGATCCAATCACGGCGCATCTCATCGACGAACTCGTGGCGCTCGGATTAACCGTCGAAATTGTTCCATTGGGCGATTACGATTTGGCAACGCTTGCCAAACGGCGCAATGCGCGCGCGGTGATGCGCGTGGAACCATCACGCCGGGGCATCGAAGTGTGGACGAGCAACAAGAGTGAATCGATACGGATCGAAGAAAACAAGGAAGAAAAAGGCGACTTGGCGACGCTTTCGTTGCGAGCCGTCGAGGAACTCCGCGGGCAGCTCCTGGCGACTGCAACGCATTCGGTCGATCCTCGTCAGGACGAACCCCCTCTGCCACAAACCGACGAGACGCAGTGGTCGTTGCCGAAGGTCGATTCCAAACCGCGGACGGAACCTGTTCGTCCGGCCGAACCTCGTTTACCTCGAATGGATCCAGAAGGCAAGAAATCGTGGGGACGATTCTCGCTGCATATCGCGCCGGCGGTGATTTTGCATCCAGGCAGTGGGGGCATGACGACGGGAGCGACCTTGCTTCTGGGCGCGCGTTTTATGCCTCTGGCACGGTTTGGGGCGGATCTTGCGGCGTTTGTCCCGATCATTCCGTCGACAGTCAGTTCGCCCGTAGGGAATGTGAATATCGCCGCATCAGGGATGCTCCTGGGTGGGTGGGTTGATGCTTTTAGACCGTGGCCGACGTTGGCTGTAGGTATTGGCGCGGGCGTAGGAGGTGGCATTTTTCATCATTATGGGCAACCGCAAGCGTCGGGTATCGAAGCTCGAGATGGCAACGTCGCGTATGGATTGCCGTATGCTCGTTCCGCCATATCATGGGCGATCACGTCGAACATGTCGCTACGCGCGGACGTTCTCGCAGCCATTGCCACGCCGCGCCCCGTATTGCGTCTTCCCGGTAGAACGTCGGACGCTTATTTTGGTCAGCCATTGCTGACGATTGGATTGGGACTCGATCTAAAACTCAAATGAGGGTGGTCATGGCAAACTTGGCCCGACAATACGACGCACGTGCTCGATCTCGTGGACGAGACATTGGTCGGTGGACGTGGTGGAGGGCGCATGGTGTACGCTTCTCGTGGCCGTCGGTATCTTTATGCTTGACGATTCTTTTCGCTGCGATCGGATGCACCGACACGCTTGTCGAGCCACTGGTATGGACGACGGATCCGAATGCGACGACGTGTGCGCCACCGGCGACCGCGTGTGGCGACGAATGTCATGATTTGTCGTCGAGTAACATTCATTGTGGTGCATGCGACGTGGCTTGTGGCGGAGGTGCCCATTGCGCCGCTGGGAGCTGTATTTGTCCCGAAAGCCAAACGATGTGTAATGGGGTCTGCACGTCGCTGGATTCCGATCCGCACAACTGCGGCGCATGCGATCGATCCTGCGGGCATGACGACGCTTGCTGGGACGGAGATTGCAA
>JANORL010000322.1:0-5645 GCA_031415295.1 Polyangiaceae bacterium
CCTACGGACGCCGGAATCATGGACGTATTAATGGGCAGCGGCGCACTAACGAGCGTATCTGGCATGCCCAAACGCGTGGACAAACTCGTTGATGAACTCGGCAGCGATGATGGGTTAGGCGCAGTTTGTCCCGACGATCCAGACGTCGTTGAAGCACAAGCACTCGCGAGCAGCAGCAGGAGCAAGCTGAGCGACGAACGAGACGAGCGGGCGAGGGTCATTAGGGTTTGTGGGGCGAAACGGAATGTTCTTTGCCGTCGTAACGGAGCATAACGTATTTTCCGTCCATGCGTGTAGCAACAAGAGCCGGGCGTTTCCAACACCGAACGAGGGCCACGAGGGTTTCGCGGGCGTAATCGGGGCGCAGGTCCATACCGCCATGCTGGTGTTCGAGAAGCAATTCGCCGCGGTTGCCATGATTCGCATCCATGACACGAATGTAGGGATCCCCGAAATTTGTCAGGGAAAAAAGGAGTTTTTCTTTGACTTCTTTGAAGGAACGGGTTTCGATTTCGAGGCGATCGTTGCGGCCGGAATAGCCGAACGTATAGAGTTTTTGGTCGCGCACGAATTCGGGCGTGAGAAATTCGTCGATAAACGTCACATCGTTGTAAAGGGCGCGCACTTGAAAGATTTTTTGGCGACCCAAGCCGAGGCGCATGTCCCAGTCGCGTTTGGCATCGATATCGCTACATTCTTCCCATTCGCGTCCGAAGCGCCCCTTGTTCCACCGTTCTTCGATATAACGGAACAGTTCGACACCGAGCTTGTACGGATTGAGTTTACCGGGCGCGGTGGCCATGACCCCGGCGTTGTTATCGGCGTAATCGACGATCTCCGATGCGTCGAGAATCTTTTCGGTGAGGATTTTGGAGTGCCAATAAGCAGCCCAGCCCTCGTTCATGATTTTGGTTTGTCGTTGCGGAATGAAATAATACGCTTCATCACGTAGAACTTCGAGAACGTCGCGTTCCCATCGTTCGAGCGGCGCGTGGTCGAGGAGAAATTCGATGATGTCACGTTTTGGTTGTTCTGGAACACGTTTTTCGGGGCGGTCTTTCAGGATCTGTTTCTTGCGGGCCTCGATGTATTCCTCGGGATTGATGAAGGAATCCATGTATTCTTTGGCGCGTAGCCGCGGAACTTCGATGGGCGCTTCCGTTTCGTCTTCATCGACTTTTCGCAACGCTGGTTTGCCGCTAAAGGGTTGCCACGGATCCACGAGGTTTTCGAGAGACAGGCATTTGTCGATAAATTCTTCGATACGATTGATACCGTACCGTTCGATATGGCGAGCGATACGTGCACCGTGGTTGGCCATTTTATCGATCCAGCGCCGATCAGGATCGTAAGAATGGACGCGACGAACGGGATCGATGATGTTGCCACGTTGATCAAGGTCAGTGGAGCGGAAACAGAAATTGTTTTTAAAGAAATCGACGTGCCCATAAACGTGGGCCATGACCAATTTCTGGTCCGTCAGGGAATTGCCTTCCAGCAAGTAGGCGTACGAAGGATTGTTGTTGATGACCATCTCGTAAATTTTCGAGAGGCCATATTCGTAACTCTTGGAGAGTTGTTCGTATTCCATGCCAAACCGCCAATGCGGATAACGGCTGGGGAAACCGCCGTACGCAGCGATTTCATTCATTTGGTCGTACGTCAGGATTTCAAAAACAACGGGAAAAAAATCCAGGCCGTAAGAACGTGCAGCGGCTTCGACACGGTCCTGCGTTTCTCGTAGATATCTAGGCAATGCGGTATTCAGGGCGAATTTGCTCATATGCCCGTCACTTGCCCTTTCCTAGGAAATCCTTGATGCTGCCGACGATAGCGTCTTTGTCACGAATTTCGCTGGTCACGACTCGTTCGTCTTTCGAAAAATGTTCCTTGAGGTCCTTGATGAACTGCCCTGAACCATAAGGACTCTCGACTTGGCCATACGCGAACATATTGGACCGCGGCAAAAGTCGATTGCGCAAGATGTCGACACAAGAAAGAGTGTCGTCCATGGACCAGTTATCGCCATCGGAGAAATGGAACGGATAAATGTTCCATTCTGCCGCGGGATAATCGTTGTCGATGATTTGTGCACATAACTTGTAAGCGCTCGAAATCATCGTTCCGCCGGATTCTCGCGTATGGAAGAACGTATCGCGATCGACTTCACGCGCGACGGCATCGTGAATGACGAAGCGCGATTCAAGACCCTTGTATTGTTTGGTGAGCCAAGCGTCGATCCAAAAGGATTCGATACGCACGATCTCCTTTTGCTCGTCACCCATTGAACCGGAAACGTCCATCATGTAGATAATCACGGCATTAGCGACCGGTTCCGTGACGGTTTTCCACGATCGATAACGCTTGTCGTCCGGTACAGGCACGACGACGGGCTTGTTCGGGGCAAACGTTCCGCTGGCAATCATACGTTTGAGCGCTTCGCGGTACGTGCGCCGGAAATGGCGAAGAGATTCAGGACCGACACGACGAATACCGGAATATCGGTCGTGGGCATTCGATATCTTATTTTTGCCCTTGTCTTGAATATCGGGAAGTTCGAGTTCTTCGCCTAAAATGGCAGCCAGTTCGTCGAGGGTGACATCGACTTCCAAAATATGTTCGCCCGCATCGCTTCCGGCCCGGCCATCGCCGGATTGCGCTTCGTCCGGTTGCAACGGATCCCCGGGATTTCCATCACCTTGCCCGACACCTCCACGCTGCTTGTCGCCGAAGCGAAAACGGGGAATGTCAATTTGCGGGATGGGAATGGACACGAGGTCTTTACCCTTGCGTCCGATGAGTTCGCCTTGAGAAACGTACTTGCGCAGGTTCTGACGAATCCTGCCACGTACGATCTGGCGAAAGCGGCCGTGGTCCTGATCGATCTTCAGTGACACCTGCCGAGTGTAGCAGATTCAGCATCTACGCCCGCTGTGCTGGGCAATATTGGCATCATGCAGTTGGCACGGATTTGGTCGAACAGCGAGGCGGACCGGGTCGCCTCGCGTTGCCCGAAGATCTTCGGGAATTGGACGTTCGGACCGACTTTCGTGTTATGTTGCGGTCATGCAACAACCCGCTCATCGGGCGTCGTTCTTATGGTTCGTCCTAGGCATGATTGTCTTGGCGGCTTGCGGCGGACGCGCAGAACTGCTTGGAATCAATGAAAACACCGGTGGCGGAGGCGGGGCTCCTGGGTGTTTGCCCGCGGGAGATACGTGCGTAACCGATGCGCAGTGTTGTGCGGGATCCGCGTGTGAAGACGGCGTGTGTCTGGTGGGATCGTGCAACGCCGGTGGCGAATTCTGCACGGTCGACGCCAACTGCTGCAGCAACGTATGCATCGACGGCGTTTGCGACGCCGGGATTTGCCTGAACGACGGGAACATGTGTGTGTCGAACGGGCAATGTTGCAGCGGCGAGTGCAACAACAACGTCTGCGGACCGCCCATTTGTCTGCCGGATGGTTCCGGCTGCACCGACAACACGCAATGTTGCAGCACGGTTTGTCAGGACGGAGTGTGTGGATTCGGAATGTGCCAACCCGATGGCTTCCCGTGCATGGGTTCCATCGAATGTTGTGGCGGCGTTTGCCAAGACAACACGTGCGGCGTTGGTCCGTGTCAGCCGAATGGTTTTGCCTGCAATTTCCCAGCCGAGTGTTGCAGCGGATCCTGTAACGGCGGGGTTTGCGACATCGGCATGTGCCAGCCCGATGGCTTCAAATGCAACTTCGCCACCGAGTGTTGCAGCAACTCGTGCAACAACGGCGTCTGCGGCTTCGGTATGTGTTTGCCGAACGGCGCGATCTGCGACGGTGCCTTCGATTGTTGCAGCAACCAGTGCAACAACGGCACCTGTGGCCCAGTGATGTGCCAGCCCGATGGTAACAAGTGCGGGTCGCCACTCGAATGTTGCAGTGCCAGTTGCAACAACGGCCTCTGCGGTCCAGGCACGTGTCAAGTCGATGGGACGCCGTGCATGGTGGCGCAGCAGTGCTGTACTGGTTTGTGCACCAACAACCTTTGCGGCGGTGGAACGTGCACGCCGAATGGTTCGTCCTGCTCGACCGACGTGATGTGTTGTTCGCAAAAGTGCTCGAACGGCACGTGCTTGGAACCGTGCTCGCATGACGTTTGCCAAATCGGCGCGCCACTGTCGCCAAGCTGCGGACCATGCGTCGCGTCGATCTGCATGACAGATACGTTCTGCTGCACGACGTCGTGGGATGGTTTGTGCGTCAACGAAGTCGCTTCGATATGCGGTCAGAATTGCGGCACATGTTCACCTGACGGTTCGATGTGCTCGATGAACAACGACTGTTGTTCGCAAGTCTGCAACGCAACGGGAACATGTGGAACGGTATGCGGAGGGAGCGGTTCGTCGTGCATGAACGGCGGCGATTGTTGCTCGGGTGCATGCAACAACAACATCTGCGACGGCCCAGTCTGCGCGCCTGACGGAAAACTCTGCAGCACACCCAGTAATTGCTGCTCGATGCAGTGCAACGGCGGCGTCTGCGGACCTCCCAATTGCACGCCCGATGGCAAGGTCTGCATGACTTCGAGTGATTGCTGCTCGATGCAATGCAACGGTGGCGTCTGCGGACCTGTCATCTGCAAGCCCGATGGCCAAGCATGCATGACCGCCATCGACTGCTGCACAGGACTCTGCAGCAACAACGTTTGCGGACCGCCCATGTGCAAGCCTGACGGTCAAGCATGCATGTCGGGCAGCGAGTGCTGCAATGCTCAGTGCAACGGCGGCGTCTGCGGTCCGCCCATGTGCAAGCCCGATGGCCAAGCATGCATGACGGGCACAGAGTGCTGCAACGCTCAGTGCAACGGCGGCATCTGCGGACCTCCAGTGTGTAAACCGGACGGACAAACCTGCATGACCGCCACCGAATGCTGCACTGCTCAGTGCAACGGCGGCGTCTGCGGCAAACCGGCATGTTTCCCCGACGGCGATGCGTGCATGGCCGCAAGCAATTGCTGCTCCAACAAGTGTGTCGGTGGAGTTTGTGGTTGCAAACCCGATGGAGCAACGTGTGTCGGATTCGCCGACTGCTGCACGGGCGTCTGCAACAACGGCGTCTGCGGCGCATCGTGCAAGCCGAACGGCCAATCGTGCATGAACGCCTCGGAATGCTGCACTGGTGCTTGCACGACAAACGTTTGCGGCACGGCGAGTTGCCCATCCGATGGTTCAACGTGTCAAAACTGCCTGCAACAAAGCTGCTGCCAAGCGTTCGCTGCGTGTACCGCGCAAGCTGGCTGCATGCAGAAAGTGAACTGCTTCCTCACCTGCGTCGCCGGTGGCGGAAGCTTGCCTCTGTGCTTCAGCCAATGCGCACTCACAGGCGCGTCGACCAGCCTATTGCTCTGCGCTGGCCAGAACTGCGGCTCTGATTGTCCGTGAGACAAACCTAAGCCGGGCCTGGCGTTGGACGGGGACAAACCGTCACCAGGCCCGGTGATTTGTACCCGATCGAGTTGGAACCAGGTCCGGTGATCTCAACGCGAGCGAATTGACACCAGGCCCGGTGATTTGTACCCGATCGAGTTGGAAACAAGCCCGGTGATCTCAACGCTCGCTTCGCGCGTGTGGGACACGCGCTTCGCGAGGCCAGTCACGATGGGGGG
>JANORL010000323.1:0-5682 GCA_031415295.1 Polyangiaceae bacterium
CGATTCACCACGCATTCGAGCGGCCGCGTGAGCATCAGCCAGCGCGCACGCCGAAACGCGAGCTGACCCGGGATGACTTTCCTTCCGAAGAACCATTCGAGGAACACGTGGGGCAAACCCGTCGCCACTTCAAAGCGTGCACGACGCTGGAGTTGGTCATCGAAGAAGCGTGCAAAGACGTGACCGTCGGTGGTGATCAGTTCGTGTATTTCGATCCGAACGATCCTGGCAAGTGCCTTGGGCCGGATGTCTTCGTGAAACTTGGGTTGCGGGTGAAGGACTTTGATTCTTGGTTCACGTGGGAGCGTGGCGCTCCGGATCTGGCCGTGGAGGTCGTGAGCGAATCCGATCGGATGAAGCTCACGTGGGCGCAAAAGCTCGAGCGGTACGAAGCGTGTGGCGTGCAGGAATTGGTGCAATTCGATCCGCGGCGCGACATGACCACGCGTGTATGGGATCGGGTCGACGGCAAGTTGGTCGAGCGAGCGCCGGACAGTACGGATACATTCGAGTGCCGGACGCTTGGGCTCTACTGGACGATCGAGATGGACCGCGATTATGGGTATCAATTGCGGTTGTGTCGCGATCGCGCGGGCAAGGACTTGCTGCCGACACCGCAAGAAACGGTGCTGCATTTGCGAGAGGAGCTCATTGACGAGCGCGCGGCAGGATCACGCGCCGAGCACGAGCGGCTCATTGCTGAACAGAAGCAACGCGATGCAGAGCAAAAGCAGCGTGACGAAGCCGTCGGGAGATTGCTCGCCGAACAGAAGCAGCGCGATGCCGAACAGAAGCAGCGCGATGCAGAACAGAAGCAGCGCGATGCAGAACGGAAATTACGCGACGCCGAACAGAAGCAGCGCGATGCAGAACGGAAATTACGCGACGAAGCCGATGTTCGTGCTCGTGCAGAAACGGAAATGGAACACCTGCGAGCGGAAATAGGTCGCATGCGCAGCCAGCTCGAGCAGCGCTAGCGGGTATTCATCGAGCAATTGCGCCTCGCTGCTCGGAATCGCCGGGACCCAAGTCCATCTTGGGTTGTCTATAACGATGCCCTGGTTCATCCGCCGCTGCGGCTTCATCCACGCAAGCCATAGCGCTCGTTTTGCCAATGCGTACCATGGCGTCGCTCGAGCACACCGAATCTCACGCGCGACCGTGCAGCATTAAGTTCCAATACAGGAACGGCAGCCCGTAACGCTTCAACAAATACATGTCGTACCGTTCTTTTTGCAAATCCAGGTACGGAATTGACGGAGCAGGTTTGCCATCATAGTCGAATTCGGCGAGAAGGACGCGATCGTGTGCAGTCACCAAGGGACACGACGCATATCCATCGTATTTCGCCGTAGGCTCTCTGTCGTTCATGACCGCCAAGAGGTTTTCAACGAGGACAGGGGCTTCTTTACGAATCGCGGCGCCTGTGCGCGACGTCGGAAGCGACGCGGCGTCGCCAATGCAAAAAATGTTCGGGTAATGCGGGTTTTGGAGCGTGAATTTATCCGCATTCGCTCAGCTTTCTTTGGTGGCAATCGGGCTTTTCTTGATAAAGTCGGGAGCGCTCTGGTGCGGTACGGCGTGAAACATGTCGTACGCAATGGTGACTCGATCGGTCTTGTCGCCAATCTTGCGCTCGAATACGGCTTCTTTACGGTCACCGTGCACTTCCACGAGATCGTGCTCGAAACGCGTATCGATGCCATAACGCGCGACAACCGTTTCCAATACCGCACGAAATTCAGGTACGCCGAAAATCGATTTGGTGCCGGAAGCAAAAATGACGTCGCTGCGACTGGCCACGTGCGTCCGATTAAAATGGTCACAAGCCAAATACATTATTTTTTGTGGAGCGCCACCACATTTGATTGCACCGCTCGGATGATTAAAGAGCGCCGTACCGCCACGAAAGTTTTCGATGAGGCGCCAGGTCTTTGGCGCAAGCTCGAAAAGGTAATTGCTGGAAACGCTGTCGGTCTTCAAGGCTTCTCGTAATCCAGGAACGTGATCCCAATCGAGCTGAATGCCTGGAGCAACCACGAGAAAATCATAACCGACTTTTTTGCCGGATCGCGACGTGACCGTGCGAGAAATCGGATCGATCTCCTCCACGAAGTCCTGGATCCACTTGACGCCTTGGGGAATATAATCAATTTCGTTACGAACCGTTTCTTCCGCGGAGGCTATGCCCGCCCCGACCAACGTCCAGAGCGGCTGGTAATAATGCTTGTCGGAAGGCTCGAAGATCGCAATGTTTTCTTCGCCGGCGCGGACGAGGCGCGCAGCAACCGTAATGCCGGCGGTACCACCACCAATAATGACGGTGCGATATCGTTCTGTCGCTGTGGTCTTGTGGGACTCGGACTGCGACTCAGTGTGCAAAGCGGTCATCGGTGGGAGTCCTTTTCAAGGTTCGACTCGTTTCGCGTCATCTAGCGAATCAAGCAACATGTGCGCCACGCCATCCGAAACGATGTGCCGCCGTTGTTGCGTAACAGAAACCAGCTGTAAAGTGAAACATGGATATGTTTGCGTTTCAGTTGTGTTTCACGAAGTGGCCAATCACGTCACGGGCGGTTGGCGGTTTTCTCAGGCCGCGCTAAGAGCATCCGGGTCATGCGTCAGTGGAAACAATCAGGCCCTTGGCTGTTTGTCATGGTCATAGGCATCTGGGTCGTTGGTTGTGGTCGTGCTCAGCCGCCGCCCGAAGCGCATGGACCACCGCTTATATCGTCGGCGTCGATCGCGTTGAGTGCACGGCTCTTGCCGTCTGCGGCAAGCATCGTCGCGCCTTTGTCGACGGCAGCAACCGCATTGCCGGCAGCTCGTGCCGCGGATGAACGTTGGCAACGCGCCAATGGCGAGGATCTAGCGGACAAACAAGCGTTGGCGGATGCGCTTGGAGCGGCGGGGCTCTTGGATGCGCTCGATGATGGTGGAGGCATCGTGACGACCGCGCTGGCGTGTTTGCCGCTCGCGGATGATGCCGATACGGCGCTTGGACCGTTGGCCAAACGTTTGCTCGAAGCGTCGAACGAATCGCGGAAGCCATACCTTTCGGCGCTTTTGGGGATTGCTGGTCGTCCAGCTCGGGCGCGTGAAGTTCTCGATCCGGAGGGGGCAACGCAAGCGGGGGAAGCGGCTCTTGCGATTGCGAAAAATGAAGCGTTGCCACGTGAACATCGGGCACTCGCGATATCTGCTGCGCGAGCATTGGCGGAAAAAAAAGTTGTGGATGTTTCCAAAATTCCGACCGATTTGGACCCGCCTTGACGAGACTTGACGTGACTTGACGCGACCAAATGATCAACGAATTTTCCATTCGCCGCCGATTGCGCTAAGGTCGCGCGTGTGACGACGCCCTACGCAAGTGAAGCATTTCTCCATCAAATTCTGGCGAAAGCGCATGCAGCCGATGCCAGCGACGTGCACTTGAAGGTGGGGCAACCCCCTGGCGCGCGTGTGCGAGGGGACATCGTGTATTTCCGCGCCGAACCACTCGAACCGCAAGACACCGAAGCGGTGGCGCGGCTGATCATTGCTCAACGTATGAAGTCGCTCGCGGCGCTCTCCGGCTTGCGCGAAGTGGACATGTCGTACGAGGTTCCGGAGCTGGGTCGATTCCGCGTCAACGTGTATTTGCAGCGCGGTTCGTTTGCGATCGTGATGCGGGTCATTCCGGCGACGTGTCCGACGTTTGATCAATTAAAATTGCCCCAAGAAGTGCGTGGTTTGGCGGATCGGGATAACGGGCTCGTGCTGGTTGCTGGAGCTGCGGGGCAGGGCAAATCATGGACGCTTGCGGCGATGGTTGCGCACATTATCGCGACGCATCCGAAGCATGTGGTGACGATCGAAGACCCCATCGAGTTTGTCCACATTGATGGTCGTTCGAGTGTGAGTCAGCGAGAAGTCCTCGCGGATACCGATTCGTTTACAAGTGGTGTACGGGCTGCGTTGCGCCAGGATCCGAACGTGTTGATGGTCGCGGAGATCCGCGATGCCGCAACGCTGGAGATGGTTCTGCAAGCGGCCGAAACGGGGCATTTGGTGCTCGCGTCGTTACCGACGGCAAATGTGGAGCGCACGATTGGGCGTCTGTTATCGATGAGCGCGAATGCACAAGATATGCGGGATCGATTGAGTGATTGTTTACAAGCGATCGTAGCGCAGCGACTCGTTTTGCAAGCGGATGGCGAGGGGCACGTCTTGGCGACGGAAGTGTTGATGGCAACGAGTTCCGTGCGCGCGACGCTAAAGCGTCCCGAGCAAAACCCGGCGCTGCGTGAACTCATGGAACGTGGCGCTTCTGCGCAAGGAATGCACACGTTTGCGCAGGATGTGGAGAGGCTCGTCAATGAGGGCCTCGTCGATGCCGAGGTTGGACGGCAAGCGTTATCGTTTTGAGGTCAAAAGGATCTTGTTGGAGCACACGAGGAAACGTTTGTGCTCAAAGGATCTTGAGTTGGCAATTTTACTCCGACGATCACAATTAGTCGAACGTGAGCCCCGGCAATCCCGACGCATTCTTTGTGGCGGGGGTCAATAAGAACCGAATGTGGAGATTGACGGCCCTCGTCGTTGCGAGTACAGCGATTGTTGCTGACCGTTCATCGAGAAAAAGGAACCACCGAATGTTGTCGCTGCGCCGGATTACGTTGATTACGTTGATTGGAATCGCCGCTTTGGGCGGCTGCAACCTGGGTCAAGTCGACGCAACGGCGCCGGGCACCGAGGTTGCAAACTGGAAGTACAAACCATTGCCCGAAAAAGTCGATACGGAGCACACGCAGACTCTGGACTTGCAAAAAGGTACACGTGTCGAAGTCAAGTTTGCCGTGTCTCATATTGCCATTGGTGAACGTAATGACGTGCGAAGTCCAATCTCCGCTACTCTCAAGGTTCTCGATTCGGGTGGGGCCAATATTGATGCGCGAATGGATGGCCTCATGCACCATGCAGGCGAGCCACTCGATGAACGCAGACTGAATATTCACTTGAGCATGGTTCGTGGCGGAAAAGGATGCACGGGCAGCAAGTACACCACGGATACCGCGCACATTAAAATCGCTCCCGATGGAAAGGCAGAGATCGTACCACCAGGAGCGATTGCCCAGTAAAGCGTTTGGGTTGAACAGTCTGCACCTATCCAGCTCGTCGAAATGGCATCGCTGGAAACAGGTCTTTCATTGCCGCCGGTAGTTCTGCCCGTACACTTTCGATTTCACCGGCCGACACCGAATCTGCAATCACGTCACAGACCGAATACAAGATATCCGCAGCCTCGTCGGGTATGAGGTGTAAGGTTTGTCGTAAATCATGTTGAATGGTATCCGTCGTGATCGTCCGATCAGGACCGTCGTATGGTCGTTCGAGCGTCAGGGCGAGTTTCGACGGAAGTTGGGCAATCAAATGCTCTGCTTCGTTTGGGGTGAGGCGCCGACAAACGTTTGAAAGGACCAACTTCAACGCTTGTTCGGCACGGTCTCGTGAATCGAGTTGCGTTTGTCGTTCGACGACGCTGAGCAACCGCCCGTATGTGTTTTCCGCGCGCGCTGTACGCCGTCGCAAAGCACGTGAACGTCGATCGTCTGGCGCCTTTGCGGGCGCACTCGGATGCGTTTCCCCTTCGGCTTTGAAACGAGACGCCACCTCGAGTTGTGCCGCGATCACCGAACGCGC
>JANORL010000324.1:0-3145 GCA_031415295.1 Polyangiaceae bacterium
TGAGCGCTCGTGGAGCTGAAATGGACAAGGTGATGGGCCTCGAGCTAGGCGCCGAGGACTACATCACCAAACCGTTTGGCTTGGCGGAACTGCTGGCTCGCGTGAAAGCGGTACTCCGGCGTGATGCGATTGCGCGAGGAGACGATACGAATCCGGTGCGAGCTGCGGATTTGGAGATTGAGCCGGCGCGCCGTGAAGTGCGACGCGGTGGGCAACTCGTCGAGCTCACGGCGACTGAATTCGACATCTTGTTGTGTCTCGTGAATGCGGGAGGTCGCGTGCTCACGCGTGAACAACTCCAGTCGACGGTGTGGGGTCCTGGTCATCACGGCACGCCACGCACGGTGGACAATTTCATCCTTCAGCTTCGTACGAAACTGGAGGAATCTCCGACAAACCCGCACCACATCATCACGGTGCGCGGCGTCGGGTATAGGTTTGTCTCGTAGGGTTTCATGATGGGAACGCGCGGTCGCAAGCAATGGCCCGGTTCCAGCCTGATCTCTCGGGGGGTTTGGGGGGCAGAGCAGCCGGCTCGTCTTTTGGGCTTTGCCCAAAAGACTTAAAGAGCCGCCTGCGGAGCCCCTCATCGTGACTGGCCTCGCGCAGCGCGTGTCCCACACGCGCGAAGCGAGCGTGGAAATCACCGGACCCGGCTCCGGTACGTCTGTCTCACGGCGCGTGGCAGATTTTGTTGATGCTTTCGACGAGCGGATCTTCTTCTTTGACCGCTTTTTCGACCGCTGCTTTGGCCGTGTTCACTTTGGCAAAGTCTTGCGAATCGGCTGCTACGACCATCTCGCGCGCCGCCTTCGCGACCTCTTTCGCCATCACTTGATAGTCCTGCGACAACTTCTTCAATTCGGGGACCGTCAATTCGACTTTTGCCGCATCGCCCGCAACGGCTTCCATGGTGTCGGCCATCGTTTTGTAGTCGGCCGTGCCTGTCGGATCGTTCGCGTTGCCTTTGGACGCCTTGTTCAGGCTATCGACGCCTTTGTTGATGACCTCGATGAGTTGATTGCACTCGTTGATCTTTTTCTGCCCGCATCCTGGGGTCCCGACGAGAAGCGCGAGTCCCACGATCGCGCACGACATCAACGATTCATTGTGCATCTTCGACTGTCTCCGCTGAAGAATCGAGGTTTGGAGTGAACACCGCGGCGGGAAATTCATGAACGTACCCGCCAGTTTCCATGAAACGTGCGTCCTACGTCGTCAGCCGTCGGATCGGTCACGATGATTTCCGGTCGCCCGTTTTCCGCATACACGATCGTATTTTGCCTGTAGACACGGCCAAACGCGATCGCCTCGTCACGTTCCATGCCGTACACGAGCCACGCCGGTTCGCGCCAAACACCATCAGGTTCAGCCTCGGAACCCACGCATGGTTCAACACGGTAACAACCCAGAATCAGCAGATCACGAAGCACGTGATGCCGCTGCTCGTTGACTTTACGAGGCAAAAGCATCGAACGCGGGTTGTAAGCCGTGAGTACGGCAAATCGTCGCAACAGAATCTCGGGGAGCGCCGAGTGATCCTGGACAATCTCACCATCGAGCGAAGCACGAAGCGGTGATCCGTTCGGGCCTGGTAGCTCGTAAATCGTCGCAAGGTACGAACGTAGCAGCGCTTGGTCCATAGCAGGTTCTCGACCGTTGACGGCTCCTACCAGAGGAGCGGCCTGCCCGCTACCTCGGCGCTGCGGAACGTTCCACGGCTGTGCTCGTCGGGCCAAGCAGGTTCACACATTTGGGCTTCAGACCGCCTGCCACGTCCTTGTCCCCAAACGCTTGCTTCGAACATTTGACGCTTCAGCGTCGTGCGCCCTAAACCCAGGAGCGTCTTTGCCTCACGCAGTTCGTGCGCTAATGCCTCCCCCTCAATGATCGACGTCCATCGGCTCTCCAAGTCGTACGGCGCTTTTCGCGCGGTGACCGACCTCTCGTTCCATGTCGAACGTGGAGAAGTCGTCGGCTTTTTGGGCCCCAACGGAGCTGGCAAGAGCACCACACTGCGCATGCTCGCTGGTTTCCTCGGACCGTCCACCGGACGCATTCGCATCGATGGTCTCGACATCACGGATGAACCCGTTTTATCGCGACAAAAGCTCGGCTACATGCCCGAGACGTGTCCGCTGTACCCCGAAATGCGCGTTCGCGAATACCTCCTCTTTCGGGCCGAACTCAAACGTTTGTCCCGGCGTGATCGAGCACGTGCTGTCGATTCAGTCTCGGAAGAAGTCGCCATTGCGGACATGAGCGACGTGCTCATTGAGCACCTCTCGAAAGGTTACCGACAACGAGTCGGCCTAGCGGATGCTCTGCTCGGTGATCCACCCGTACTCATCCTGGACGAACCCACCGCAGGCATGGATCCCAATCAAATTCGACAAGTCCGCGACCTCGTCCGCAGCCGCGGGGACAAACACGCGATTCTCTTGTCCACCCACATTCTTTCCGAAGTCGAAGCAACCTGCTCACGCGCTCTCGTCATCGCGCGCGGCAAACTCATGGCATCCGGATCGATCGAGCACCTGCGTGAGATGCGCCGCGCATCAGGCATGCGCCTCGTCGTTCGTGGCGATCGGGCCAAAGCCCTCGAGATCGTCCGAGCCGTGAACGGCGTCACCCGTGCCGATACCGAGGGTCACTCCTCAGCTGATGCCTTCACGATCACGACGACGTACGCACGGGATGCCGTCACAACGGAAGTCGCCGAGACCATGGTCAGTGCGCTCGTTGGAGCTGGTTTGGCCGTCCGCGAGGTCGTTCCGCGTGCCGCTTCGCTGGAGCAAATTTTCGCGGAACTGACGCACGCTGATGATGGGTTTGTCACGGACGAAGCGTCGGTTTCGCCTTCCGAAGCACCAGGAGAGGACAACACGTGAGGGGTTTCTGGCCGATCTTCAAACGTGAGCTCTTCGCGCTATTCGTCACGCCTCTTGCGTGGGTCGCGATCACGTCGTTTCTTCTGCTTCAAGGGCTGCACTTTTTCCTGATCATCGTCAACTTCGCGTCGGCCTCGCCTGACTCCATCGGAGACACCGGTCCTATCCAATCGTTTTTTGGTCAAACGATGTTGCTTTACGTCCCGCTACTCGTCGTGTGCCCCTTGCTCACGATGCGTTCGTTCGCGGAAGAG
>JANORL010000325.1:0-10851 GCA_031415295.1 Polyangiaceae bacterium
CAATGCCCAATGGTTTGCCGTACATGGTCTTGGAATTGCTCGACGGCCAGGACCTCGACAAACTGCTCAAGGAACGCGGAGTTTTCCCGATTCACGACGCTTGTTCTTACCTGATTCAAGCGTGCCGAGCCCTCGGCGACGCCCATAAGATGGGAATCATTCATCGAGATCTCAAGCCGCAAAACCTTTTTCTGGCGCGTCGTCAAGATGGTTCCACCTGCATCAAAGTCCTCGATTTCGGAATTTCAAAACATACGCTCATGGATGAATCCGCAAGCATCGATTTGACTCGACCATGTGACATTTTGGGGTCGGCTTATTACATGTCCCCGGAACAAGCCATGTCGTCACGAAGTGTCGTGCCACAAAGCGATATTTATTCGCTCGGTGCGGTACTCTACAAGTTACTCACGGGGCGTGCTCCATTTCCAAGAAAAACGCTACTCGAAGTTTACGAGGCATTGCTCACCGAAACACCCACGCCACCATCGCATCTCCGCAAGGACATGCCGCAGGAACTGGAAAACATCATTCTGCGGTGCCTCGACAAGACCGTCAGTCATCGTTTTTCGAGTACCCATGAATTGATGGCGGCACTTGCACCATTCACGGTGCCTGGCGAGACCACGAAGGTCGATGATACGGACAGCGATAGCGTGACGACGATTCCCCGTGCTCGCGCTCCCAATTTGTGCAGTTTGAGCGGGACCATGCCCCTCGGCCAGGTACACAATTTTGGGTTGTCCATTCAAGCGCAGGCAACTGGACAAACTCATTCTGGCAATGATCAACGAGACCCTCATGGTTTTCCCTTCCAGACTCAGCCGCTCGACGCCAAATCACTCCATGCGGCACTTCACGGCTACCTTCCCCCGCGAGCGATAACGCGGCCTCCTGCGCCATCACAACCGCAACTGCCCAGCGCGAGCCACGGTTCCGGGGACGGTCCTACGCCACGAATTGCATATCGAATGCCCGCCAAGCCTCCGCCTTTGCCCGACGAACCCACAGCAAGGTCGCCATTGCCCAGTTTCTCGGCAGCTCCGCCGACGAATCAATTCGCGGCGCCACCTTCAGCATGCGCGACCACGCCGTTGTCTACGAATGCGGTCGCCGAGCATGCGACGGTATACGTTTCCTCCGTGGCACACGTGATGGTCCAGCAGAAGTTATCGCCAAACGATCGTCTACCTTTGAAAACGCCCGACACGACGATGACGCCATGGAATACGTTCCCGGCAGTTGCTCGCCCGTCCAAGGTACGCTTACGAGTGCTTTTCTTGGCGAGCGTAACCATTGTCCTATTTATCGTGGTGCTCGTCTGGAATTTCCTATCTTGACATGTGGTCCATCTTCGGGTCGACTCTCGACATGCGTACGACCCTATTGATGCTCTCGATGATTTTCGGCATTTGTACGTTCTCCAGCTTCGCGCGCGCGGATATCTCTCCAGGTTGCAAGTGCGATGTTGGAGCTTCGACGTCGGCGCGAGGAACCGCCGCGGTATGCACCGCGTTTGGTCTTTCCGTGCTCGTGCTCGGACGCAAGCGCGCTCGCAAGTCATAAAGTCGACGTTAACCGTCCCCATCATTTGGCATCGTTCTCGCTAAGACGTGAGGACGGTGGTTGTGGCCGTGTCGTTCCAGCACAGGATCGACATTGGCGAGCCATGGATGGAGAGAACGGTGAATCGGTTTGTCGCACTCTTCGGTTTGGCCGGTCTTGCTCAGCCATTCCCTTGGAATCCATTCGTTTCGTCATTTCAATCGTACGAAGGCAATTTTCATTTTTCCACAGATGATGGGTGCCTTTACGATGCGCAAATCACCGGAACCTTGAAGCCCGTTTTTCCCTATCACGAAGACAGCCGAGACGTAGAACCGGACTTCGACATTTTCGTACAATTGGTTTGTCCGCGTATGCCACCGCTACAGGTAAATGGGCGAATTGAACGCACGGGGCCATTGTCGCGAGAACGCGTCGAAGCATTGATATCACTTCATGCGACGATCACGCGAGAAGACGATGAGCGCCGATGTTCCCATGTACCAGCGATTCTTCTCCAAGGCGAAAGTCTCTTTTGTACGGGTGTCACGACATTGTGTACTCGTTCGGGATCCTAAAAACGTCATCCTTTTACTCCGCCCGCTGTCAAACCGGCAACGAGGTGTCGTTGTGCCACGTAAAACAGCGCCATGACGGGCAAGGAAACGACAAGCGCGCCAGCGGCAAATTTTTCCCATTGGGCGTCATATTCACCAATGAATCGCTGTAACATCACCGGCAGCGTGAACATTTCTTCTTTGTCGAGTAACGTCGCGGCCAAGATAAATTCATTGTATGCTCCCATGAATGCGAAAAGAGCCGTCACGGCAATCGCTGGTCGGGCAGCGGGCAAAACGACACGGACAAAGGCAGTAAAACGGGTTGCTCCGTCCACCATCGCCGCTTCTTCGAGATCGACCGGAATGGCTTCGAACGCAGCTCGTAATTGGAAAATCGAAAAAGGTACGCTCGTCGATGCATAACATACGACGAGACCCGTCCGCGAATTGAGCAAACCCATGTAGTTCAGGATCAAATACAGCGGGATGGCGCTCGCCACGGCGGGAAACATTTGCGAAGCCAGGAGCGTTCGTACGCCAAAATCTTTGCCGAGAAACCGAAAACGAGCCATGGCATAAGCTGTCGGAATGGCAATGAGCACACCGACACATGCTGTCGCCAAAGAAACGATGAGCGAATTGGCGAGTTGTCGACCAAAAAGCCAAAACTCTACATTGCCCGTTTTTCGCGTCGCCCCCACGACCGCTTGGAGATGCGCGAGTGTCGGGGCATCGGGCCAAGGCACAACGCGCGCGGTGGGCGTTTGTGTTCCCGAAAAAGCCAGCGCAACGACCCAAAGCACTGGATACAGCGCAAAAGCAACCCCGAGGACGAGAAATACGTGGCAAGCAGCCGATTCCCAAAACGAGGAGCGTCGATTCATACGGCACCTCCTGCATTAGCCAAAAGCTGTTTTTCGCGCGTTTCCTGCCGGAATTTCCAAGCGTCCGAAGCCCGCGTCGAACCGAAAAGCAATAGGAAAATCAACACGGCATACGCTGCCGCATACCCATATTGTGCGTCACGCGTAAATGCCCAGCGATAAGCTTCAGAAACCAAAATCTCCGTTGTACCATCTGGATCACCTCCAGAAACCAAAAACACGACATTAAACATATTAAACGTCCATACTGACCCCATCGTGATGGCGGGCATGAGGCTCGGTTTAATCATCGGCAGCGTCACAAGGCGCAATCGTTGCCAACGCGTGGCACCATCGACTTTCGCCGCTTCCAATACATCATCGGGCACCGCCGTGAGTGCTCCAAGCGTCACGACCATCATGAATGGGAATCCCAGCCAAACGTTTGTCGCGACGTTTGCCGTAAAAGCCGTGGAAAAACGAGAAAACCACGCAATCGGTTCGAGGCTCGTCCCAAAAAAGTCATTGAGTGCATGAATGATGCCGGTGACTGCTCCAAATTGCCGGTGGAACATGCCTTTCCACGCGAGCGCCGTGACGTAACTCGGAACCGCCCACGGAATGATGAGCAATACGCGATAAGCAGCCTTGAGTTTCAAGATGGGGCGCGACAACACGAGCGCCAATGCAACGCCAATGAGCACGTGGAAAAACACATTGATCAACGTCCAGAGCACCGTCACGAGAAGCACGACGTAAAATGAACCCGTAGCGAGGAGCGGACCACCACGCGCCGTTAGAATGCTCGCAAAATTCGCGAGCCCTACGTAATGCAGATTTTCGATTCGCCCTGCAAAAAGCGACGTGAGCGCGCCAAGAAATAGCGGCAAGAGCACGAGAATACCAATGGCGAGGACGGCGTGCAGAACGTAAGCATAAGCAGGCAATGAACGGCGAAGTTGTTGCCGAAAATCCGTTTCGCGTGCACGCCTGACGAGCGTAAAAGCACCGAACAAACACAATGCTCCAACAACCACAAGCAGCGGCGTGGGAGAGGTGCGAGGTGGCAATGGACGTCGCACATCGTCAAATCGACGTTTGGCTTCGGATAGCGCCAATGACGCGAGCGCATCGCGACGAAGGACTTTACGCAAGGCTTTGATCGAGGGCTCCCAAACGACGTCCATGGCCAATGACGACGACATCGGCACGGCACGTTTGGCTTGCTCGGAGAATGCTGCGAGAAACGCATCCTCGACAGGTGGTGGGGCGTCACTACGAGCTGGCAATGTTTTCGCCCGTTTCGCACGAATACGCGAAGCCTCGACGCTCCCCAACAATCGCGCGAGCGCGCGCACGTCGGAGCGTTCAGCCCCGCGCGGCGTGAGCATAACGGATTCGACCGTCAAAAGAGGCTGCGGGAATTGGCCCGTTTGTCGAATCACCGGAATGGGAACAACTCGATAATGAAGCGACGGGACGCCCGCCAAATCCGTCGCCAGCCAAGGGCCACTGATAACGCAGGCCGCTTTGCCGGATCGAAATAGATTCGATACGAGCGCGCCATCGGCTTCTTCCGGAATCACCTTTTGCGTTTGTAAACCAAGAACGAATTCGAGCGACTTTTCAGCCTCGGGTCCGACGAGACCAAATTCGTCCCCAGGTTTGAGGACTTTGCCCCCAAATGCATGAAGAATAGCCGCGTGCATGTAAAGTCCCGACGCTTCGTACGCCAAGGGAAATACGCCAGGGGGCAATTTGTCGCGTAAATCGCCAATGCTCTCGAAATCTACGGGCACGGACGACAAGAGGTCCGTGTTGATATAAAGCGCAACGCTTTTTTGCGAAAGCGGCACTCCATAAGGTTTGTCGGCAATCGTGACTGCATCCAGCGGCGGACCTACGAACGCGGACGTCTCGAGGGCATCACCAACGGGCGTTATGACACCACGACTGACGTAATCGCCAATGCGATTGTGCGCATCAATAAAAAGATCCGGCCCTTCGCCGAATTGCACGGCCGACGTTACTTTGGACTTAAATGCGTCCGAAGGAACAGCCAACACCTCGACGGGCGATTCTTTGAAGCGTGAAACGATTTCTTCGAGCGCTTTTTCCTCGTCGCCACGTTGGGCATGCCACAAACGGATTGTCCGGGCAAACGATGGAAGCGCAAAAAAGGTGGCGACGAGTACCACGCAAAACGAAAGAAGAATTCGTCGCATGCCGGCTACCTCGCTCGCAACGATTGACCCGTCGTTGCGTCGAAAAGGTGAATCGACCGAAACGCCACGGGAAAGCTGGCGCCTTTCTTGATGGAGGTGCTCGCTTCGAGGCGCGCAACGAATGGACTTGTGCCGAGGTCGCCATGCGCATAAGTTTCGGCACCAAGCGCTTCAACGACGGAAACCGCCAAATTGCCCACACTTCTCGCAGATTCGACCAATGTCACTTCATGGGGTCGGACGCCCAGTGTGACGTTTCTTCCGGGATCGAGGTCCGGGCCAAAGGTCGTCGGTTCAATGGGAACGGTGAGGCCCCCGGACGCTTGAAAGGTAATGGATTGTCCTTCACGAACGATTTGGCCATGAATGAAGTTCATCGCGGGGCTGCCGAGAAAACCAGCCACGAATTTTGTTTTGGGTTTGTCGAAAATTTCGAGCGGCGAGCCCGATTGTTCGACGAGGCCCTTGTTCAATACGAAAATCACGTCGGCCAGGGTCATCGCTTCGACTTGATCGTGCGTGACGTATACGCTCGTGGCATTGAGTTTGTCGTGAAGTTTCCGAATGTCGACGCGCACTTGGGCGCGAAGTGCCGCATCGAGGTTCGACAAGGGTTCGTCAAAAAGGAACAGATCGGCTTGTCGGACAATGGCGCGACCCATTGCGACACGTTGCCTTTGACCACCCGAAAGTTGTTTGGGCAAACGATCGAGGAGCGTACCAAGACCCAGCATGTCGGAAGCTTCTTTGACGCGTTTGTCAATTTCCGCGGGATCCGTTTTCCGAAGTCTTAATCCGAATGCGAGGTTTTCGCGCACGCTCAGGTGTGGATACAACGCATAGGATTGAAACACCATGGCGATGTTACGGTCACGAGGTTCGAGTTTCGTGACATCGCGCTTGCCGAGCTGAATGGTGCCGCTATCGGCTTCTTCGAGTCCCGCAAGTAAACGGAGCAAGGTGGACTTTCCGCACCCGCTCGGTCCAACGAGGACGGCAAAAGCGCCCTCGGGTACGTCGACCGAAACGCCTTTGAGCACTTCGGTTTGTCCGAATTTTTTCTTGAGAGCGGTCACGGTAACGGAAGCCATGGGCGGGAACCTCCGTAAATGAATACGTGGAAGAGCATCTCACTGGGGAACGAGAATCGCGCCGCTCGAGGCAGGCAATGTAACGGACAATTGGCCATTGGCCGCGACCGTTACCGGATCGGCGAGCGTACCGAGGATATCTTTGAACATCGTGCCGGGCGCTGCTCCAACCGGCATGGCTTGACCGCCAAAAGATGTCGACTTGCTGCCATTGAGGTTGGCATTGATGACGACAATCGCGTAATCACCGGTAGCCACGTCTTTGCGCTCGAACGCGAAAACGTTGGCATCTTCATCGCTATCGTTCGTGCGATCGCTGGACCAGAGAATGCTGAGTTCCCCGCGGCTCAATGCGGGATGTTCACGCCGCAGTTTTGACAATAGCTTGACGCGTTGGAACGTCGGTGAGCCCGTCGAGAAAGCATCGAAGTTTTGCGGAATCCACATATCTTCGCGATTACCCGGGTCGTTTCCACCTTCGAAATCCTGTTCGGTCCCATAATAAATGCACGGGATACCATCCCAGGTCATGAGGTACAGCAAGGCATTGTGGAGCATGCCACGACGGGTTTCGAGAGACAGCGGCGTACCGAAGATGCTATCTTCAGGGTAATTGCCAGCACCCGTGAATAGAAAACGCGGAACGTCGTGGTTATCGAGGAAGTTGACGAGCAGATGTTGGGGTGAAATGCCTGTACCTGCCGCATCGACGGGGCCACGCACGGCGGGGGTATTGCCGTAGTTGGTTTGGCGATCGGTGTAGAGTTTCTGAATGTTCGCCGTTGGGCCACGATACCGAAATACATCGCGAACAACCTGGAATTGTTGCGGAAAGTAAAACACGCTGTCGAGTTGATCGCCATTCAGGTCGTTGGCGCAAAGACCTTGCGCGCCAGCTTCGTCATCGAGCGGCAATTCGCTACCATTTTTCGTGTAGGAACCGACGAGGCCATCGCGACCGTCGAATGCTTCGCCGAACATGAAGAAATTGGTTTTGCCTTTGGCGTGTAGACGTTGCCGAATCTTATAACCGAAGTAGCGCCAAAAACCACGCTCGACGTGTTTTACCGTATCGATACGTAAGCCATCGATATCGGTCAACTCGATCAACCGCGCATACGCATCGACCATCGTCTCGCGAATGGGGCACAGTTCTGTATTGACGTCCTTCAATCCGCCGGGAAAGTCTCCGCGGACCAATTGATCAGGATCATCGAAATTGTACGTTCGGCCTTTACGATTGTAGGCGAGTTTATTTTGAAAGATTTCCGGCAGCGGCGGCATGTGATTCGACCCTGGATCGTGCGCGAAAATGATTTCCGCCAGCCCTGATTCGCCCAGGGACGTGGATGCTTGCACGCCACGCACGTCGTACGTTGGATCGTATTCGTTTTCCTTGTAAACGTCTTTGCCGCGAGAAACGCTCAAAGGATCGTCCGCTTGGCCATTGCCATTGATGTCGTAATAAAAAAGCTGGCCCATGTGATTCGTCACGATATCGAGGACGATTTTCATCTTGCGATCGTGGGCCGACTTGACCAAACTGCGCAACGATTCCAAATCACCGAATTGCGGCGCGAGCTGCGTGAGATCTTGCGCCCAATACCCATGGTACGCATCGAATCCAGCATCGGTGTAAACGTTCTTGATGATCGGTGAAATCCAGAGCGCGGTGACGCCGAGTTCATTCAGGTACTCGAGTTTTCCTTCGAGTCCTTTCCAATCGCCGCCGTGCCATTTTCCAGGTGCCGAGGGGTAAATGCTATAATTGTTTCCCCAATCGCCATCGGCAAACCGATCCACGAGGACTTGGTAGATGACTTCGTCACGCCAATCTTCAACGTGGTTTTCAATTTGAATCTCGGCCGGCTCGGAAAACTCCATGCAGCCTGGCGCGGCGAGGGCCGCAAGCAAGGCGATAGCATTGACCGAGGAAGAAATTCGATTCACGCGCGCTCTTCGATTCATGTTCATATCAACCACCGTACGTCGTCTGAGCGTTGAACCACCACTCGACTCCAACACCGAAGAAATGCTCCCACGTGCGAAGACTGTATAAATCGTCTTTGGAATACAGCATTCGGGCTGCATCGTCGCGGTGCGTGAGCACGTACATCAAACGAAGTTGCGGGCGACTGTAACTGCCTTTACCCGCGGGATTCAAGAATGGAATGAGGCCAAAGCGGGTAACACCCGCCATAAATGGGTCACTGCTGGGTGGCGGAATGGTCTCGCCGGGTTTGGATTGAACCAGCGAACGGATACCGCGTTGTTGCGCCTGGTACGAGGCTTCGACAGCGATGCCTCCCCAATTCGTGAGGAAAAGTTGCGGGCGAGCCATGACGATTCCTTCGTCGACATCCCCAAAATCGAGTCCCGGGCTGGCATTACGAAAGCTTCGGAAATACGCTGCAGCCAAAAGACCAAGCGATCCGGTTTCCCAATTGCCGCTGAGAGTCATCCAAAACTCGCGCGCCCCTGTCGTCGAACGATCCGGCGCCAGTTGCGTGGGGCTGCCGAATTCATTGTAAGCAGCGACGCCACCAGCATAACGAATAAAAAGATTGACGTGCGAAGCGTCCGTTCCTGTAAACGCGCCGAGTTGCGCGCCAATGACGCCACCATTGTCATTCGGCAACGTCTCGAAAATGCCTTTAATGTCGGTTTCCCGCTGCCCCGCCGGTACGTCGTGAATTTCTCCGTACGCTACGGCCTTGATACCACCTTTTCCTCGAGGAATGACGTGACTCGCCTTGAAACTCGTGATGAATTTTTGTCGATCGAGCACCGCAATCGTCGTCGTTCCTGGCTGATTGAGCGCGGGGGTGCGCGTGGCAAGCTGTTTGAAATATCCAGTATTGGGCTGATTCAAACCTGCATGCCAAGCAAGAAACGTGCGACCTGAAGCAAAATCGTACCGTGCGCCACCACCCATCGTATTCAGGTTGTCGAGAGGCCAGAAGTCGAGCAGATAAGAATCGTCTCCGCGGTACATGCGCGAACCGACCCACGCGGAAATACCTTTGGCACCGATATTGTTGGCTTGCAAAAATAGGTTTCGCACGGCCATACGAACGGTAAAATCCGCATTGTAGTGGAAAAGAGGCCCGGACGCACCCAGGGTTACTACGGCACGGGTCGTCGCGCCCGTAGCCTTCCAAAAATCCTGACGCTGTACGTCAATTTCGACGTAAGAACCTTCATCGAGGCGTGATCCGCGAGCGACGATGTCCGCGTCGCGTCCCGGTCTTTTGCGTAAATCGGTTGCCGAAACGGCGCGACCATAAGAGCCCAGGAAAAACCCTGTTTCCGGGGCCTGGTCTTTCGGTGCAGGGTCGACACTCGGCAACGCTTCGACAGGCACCGGAAGCGGTTTCGGCGCAACGTCTCCCGCTTGGGGACGCACTGGCGTAGGTTGCGGCTCGACAGATGGCGGCGCAAGAGCGGGTTTGTCCGGCCCCTTCAACGGATCTGGCGGGTCCGGCGGAGGTGAAACTTCCGTCGACCCGGTCTTGTCTGCGGGCTCGGTCTGTGCCGTTTGTGCAATGCTCGGCCGCGGACAAACCACGAGCATTGCTGTCAGAAACGCCGAAGAAACGCTCAAAAAACCGAGCGTTCCACGTTGGTTGGAGGAAAAACCGGTTCGTCGCACGGCGCGCACCCTACACCATCACGCCCAACGACGTGAAGAGCGTTTTTCACTGCCCACAACAATCATCACCGCCAAGGGTGCCACCGGCCGCTCGTCAGCCAACCAAACATACGTCGCCATCCATCGAGGCCGAGCACGATGAGCAGACCATCATAGGGCACTCGATACCGTACGTCGCCAAAGTACATTGCGACAACGCACACGAGGGCCGCAATGTGGACGCCGAGTAATGCGTGCCGAGAAAAACCGCGACGAATTGCCGCCATCAACATGATCATCGCGGGCGCCAAAAAAACAACGTTATGGATCGCAAGGGCCACGAGCATAACATAGCGGTAAAAATCGGTTGAAGAATCGGGCCACGCGTTGTTGAATCCCCAAAGCATGATGACATGCACGACGGCATAATGAACTTGTTTTGCGTACCCCGTCGCCGCGACACACCGACGCGTGAGGCGCTCGAAGTTCGCCGGCGTCCACATGTTCCCACGCACAGTCAGCTTGTTTTCCAATGCGGGATCGAGACGAATAAACGAGTCGTGTTGGTGTTTTTCTCGCCAGTCGAGATATCCCAGCGGCGGCGGGCTGAAGGAGGCAAAATAGCCTGGCGCGCTCGCCTCGAAGGTGTGTGCATGACAACGTCCAAATGCATAATTGAGCGAAGAATTTCCCGAAATGAAACCCAAATGCCCGGTGTGATGCTGAAAACGAGCCACGGAAATCGTGGAAACGAGCAGAATGGGAATGGCCACGCGTAACCAATTCCCGGCTCGCCACAAAGGCCAAGACTTTCGCCGAAACAGCCACAGTACGAAAACGAGAGGAATCGCGACAAGTATCTGAGGGCGAAATGTCGCCCCTACAGCCATCGCGCTGCCAAACCAAAACGATTCACGTGCCCCACCTCGATCCGCA
>JANORL010000326.1:0-2485 GCA_031415295.1 Polyangiaceae bacterium
CGTTCCTAAGCGCCGGGTCGAATCTCGCATTGAAGGATGGTTACGGCACTCTCTACGTTGTTCGCGCGGAAGCGACACCGATTCGCGATACCGACTGTCCGCCGTTTGCTCGCGCGTCGCAACATTACGAATCGGTTCTCGTCGTCTCCACGGTTCCCTGATTCCCGGAGGAAATACGTCATGCTTTCTCAATCGAAACTCTCGACACTCACCGCCGGGCTCTTGATTTTGGCCCTTGCTGGTTGCGGCGCCGATACGGCGTCCAATGAGACCGGCACTTCCGATCCCGGTCCGGGTTCGACGGGCATTTCCCAAGCCGGTGCCCAAGACTTTGGTTTGTTTCGACAAATCCTAGAGGCTGGAAAAATTCCCGGTCCCGACACGCTCGACGACCTTGGGTTTTTCGCCGAACACAAGCTCGATTATCCGACACCTTCGTGTGGAAATGACGTTTGTATGCACGGGATGCTTGGAATCATGGGAAACATGATCACGAGTTCGTCCTGTACGATCATGCAAATCGGTATGAATTCGCCTATCGACGTCAACAACTTGCCGCGCCCGCCATTGCATCTCGTACTTGCGGTCGACGTCAGTGGTTCGATGGCGGGTCCGGCGATGGATTACGTCAAAGAAGGGCTCGTCGCTATGATTCCGGCCCTGAAACCCACGGACAAGGTTTCGCTCGTCACGTATTCATCGAATGCCAAAGTGGTACTGGACTACGTGAATGCATCGGATACCGCGACGCTCGACGGTGCCTTCAAAGGCCTTTACGCCGCAGGATCAACGAATCTGTATGAAGGATTGTTCCAAGCCTTCAGCATTGCGGACAAACACTTTCTACCCGGTACCCAAAACCGCGTCATCTATTTGTCCGATGGCGTCGCGACGGCAGGGGTTCAAAACTCAACAAAGCTCGTGTCCCTCGCTGAATCCTACGCAAAAAAAGGAATTGGCGTGACGACCATTGGTGTTGGAAAAGATTTCGACGTCGATGTCATGCGTAACCTCGGCGAAGTGGGCGCAGGTAATTTCTACTTCCTCGAGGATCCGAAAGCCGTCGTCGAAGTGTTCACGGACGAAGTAAATACGTTCCTCGTTCCCGTCGCGCTCGATGTCAAGTTCGACGTGACTGTTGGCGGTGGTTACGCCGTGCGCGGTGTGTACGGGACGCACGGTTGGCAAACCGCGGAAGGTGGCGGGACCATTTCCATTCCGAGTCTCTTCCTCGCGGGTCGTACGAGCGCAAACGATCCGATTTCCGAAGGACGTCGTGGTGGAGGTGGGGCGATGCTCATCGAACTCGTACCCAAATCCGGCGCGATCAGCGTTCCCGATCCGTACGCGGTGGGGAACTTGAAACTCTCGTTCACGGATCCCACGACCGGGACGCTGAAGACGCAAACGACGAACATCGTCGCGCCCACGAAGGCGGATGCGCCTCCCGAGAATGGCTACTTCTTCAACGACACCGTCGAGAAGGCGTTTGTCATGTTGAACATCTACGCCGGTTTCAAACTCGCTACGCAACTTGCTGCTGACAGCGATCCGCGTACCGCACGTCGGACGCTCGAAGCGCTTCGTCCGAATGTGAGCGATTGGCTCATGACAAACCCGGATGCGGACGTTCAGGATGACTTGGTGTACGTGGACAAGTTCATCGAAAACCTGAAGATCGTCGAAGCACTCTCCGTTCCGTACACGCCCGCGCCTCCGCAGAACCCCTGGCCTGCTGACTGATTGTCCTGCCCAACCTTCGTTCCTTTTCACGAACCTCACGATTTGCTGCACGATTCGTTTGTGCAGCAAAGGTTCTTCCCGGTACATCCTCTGGCGTTGAACGCGAAGATCGTCTACGATTCTGCTCGCGCGTGAGTTACGCGCGGAAGTCGTAAACCGAAGAGGATCATGAACCGTCAGCATCTCTTCATCGCATTCGCAGCTGCGCTCGCGATGGGCGCGCCGGCATGCAAGAAGTCGAACGACACGTCTACCGAACATGGTTCGAAAGACGAAGCGTTTGGCCGCATGTCGGTTGAAGACGTGGAAGCAAAGTTGAAGGAGACCAAAGAGGGCAAGACGGCCTTCTACGTCTTTGACAACAACGCGAAGAGCGTCTTCGATAAAGGCCATGTTCCAGGGGCGAAATGGGTCGATCACGAGAAGGTCGCGGCGACTGACTTGCCTACGGACAAGGAAGCAACGCTCCTTTTTTATTGCGCTAACGAGCATTGAACGGCGTGTCATGAGGGCGCCGTGAGCGCCTTGAAGTTTGGTTACAAGAAAGTATTCATCATGCCCGCCGGTCTCTCAGGTTGGAAAAAGGCCGGGAAACCAGTCGAACCGGTATCCTGACGCCGCCCACCTAGTAAGAAATTCGACTTGCAAGCCGGTTGAACGCGAAGCGTTCAACCCCTGTCAGGAAAGATGCCGACAAGACGCTTCGCGTCTTTCGGCATCTTCCCTCAATCCAGTCTACGAT
>JANORL010000327.1:0-1975 GCA_031415295.1 Polyangiaceae bacterium
CTTACGCTCGAACGGCCCTAGTCAGTGCATTCGTCGGGCTCGCTTCGCGACCCGACTCTTGCACTCTAGCCAGTTTACGATGGGGGGCTACGCCCCCCATACCCCCGAGATCGTTGTGATCCGCTTTCATCTCTGGTGGGTGAGGCGAACGCCTCGTCGGGACTCTCCACGTAGCGCCGTAGGCGCGAAGTTGGAGATGGGGTTAGGGGGTGAGGCGCACAAAGCGTGCGAGTCATGACGACGTCCCGCAGTAGTACTAATCGGGCGGGACCTTACGCCACGTAGCTGATGGGTGTCAAGGCTGTACCGAGCGAAAGGGTAGGCGAGAATCGGAGGCGTTATTTGGGTACGGGGGGAACCACGATATCTGTGATCTTCGCGGCATACCCACCGGCGGGGTACGCGTACGACGAATAGCTGTCCATTCCCCAAACGACAAGGCCAAACGGGCCGTCGCTATCGGCCGTGTGGCGTCCGTTTTGGCACGATTTGACGCCGACTTCGGCGCGGACCAGGTCCACCGTGGTCACTTCGAACCGGCCGTCGGAACCAACGGACTTCCAGCCGGAAATGGCACCAAGACAATCCACCGTCACGTCATGGAATCCGGTTGCTGTTTTCACGCGGGTCAAGGCGAGGTTTGTCGTAGGATATGCCGGATCTGTGAAGAAGACGTAATGCGACAAGAATTGTGCGGGTGGGAGCATGATGACGAACTCTTCATCACCCAGGTTCGGTGCGAAATTCGGCGCTGTAGCACCTTCGCGTGTGCCTCCTGGAATGTTGGAGGTATCCATGATTTGCGCAATCGAGAAGGGATGAGCAGCGTCTTGGCTCGTCACGCGGAATGGCTCTGTTGATTGAAAATCCGCGACAGCGCCTTGTTCGATTTGGGTTGGCAGTCCTGCCAACGGCGGATCGAAGGTGAGTGTCGTGCCGTTCGCGACGCCGACGATGCGGTAGTGGATGTTTTCCGGTAACAAATCTTTGCGGCGTGTTTCGTAAGGAGCGCCGACGTATTCGCTGGCGAGGGCCGACACGGGCTGGATTTGTTGATGCGTCGCTTCACCCCCAGGTGCGGGCACGGGTTGCAGACGGAAAAACCGATTGCCAGCACTCACGGCCACCGGTTTGTCGCTCAAGAACACAGTGCCCGAAGTATCGTTGGATCCTGCAGAGATTTCCCATTGCAAAAATTGCCCCGCCGAAAGGGTAAACGAGGCGGCCATTGCTTTGGGTGCGGCAGGGAAATCTGGGCCCGCCGGCAAATCGACGCTGGGGAGAACGTCGACTTTCGTGCCGTCTTCTGCGGCCGTAACACTTGCCCATAAAGGTCCAGGGGTGGAGTGCGTTCCTGGTGGCGTGGCAATGACGACATAGTTCGTACCCCACGCCGACGATGGAAACAACAGTTCAGCGCTCGGGAAAAACGATTCTGCGCCGCCATAAGGCAAAATGTCGTAAGCGCTGACGGGCGTATCCGAAACGATATGAAAAGTTTCTCCGCGTCCCGTTCCCAACGCCACCGTGGGCATTTGAATGGCCGTCGGAACAGGACAAGCGAGCGATTTACCAGTTTCCGGCATGATCGAATCGGGGTCGTGCGATAGGAAAAGCACGGCCACTTCACCTTCGGGAATGCCGTCCGCTGGAACCGCCGGCCAAGACGATTCAGGCATACCATTCTTCGGTATGCGTCCAAAAGATGTGACATCATAAGATTGACCGGAGCGTGTGACCGTGAGTTTGGCGGGGCGCGGCCACGTATTTGTCACAAAAACCGCAAAACACGGAGGCAATGCAGGCGGATAGGATCCGGCCGTGGCGACGTGAAAATCGCATCCGACATTGCCTTTGCTGGCCGCTGCGGCAGCGCATGCCGGAGCACACGCACCGCCGAGACACCCTTGATCCGCAGGACAAACCTTGACGACTTGACCCGACGTATCGACCACGGACCGTAAATCGGGGCTAC
>JANORL010000328.1:0-6064 GCA_031415295.1 Polyangiaceae bacterium
ACTCGGTTGCAACAGCATTTCCGTCGATGCGCCATCAAGAGTAAAAGAACACACGGCCACGCATTCTTGTATTCGAGCGCAATCCAATTCGAGACGAACGCTACAAAGGCGTGAAGGACAATCTGCTCCACATGCTCGAAAAGACGAAAGACCCGCGAGGACGCGCCGGTGTAAAGTGCCCGCGAAAAAGTGCTGCCCGCGAAAAAGTGCCAACCACTTTTCTAGATCACTGCAGATTCTTTGCAGAAGCTGCAATCTCGGGAAAGGAGATCGCTACCCATAACTATTGAACGCTCAGCCCTTACGACTACCCAGAATAGGCTGAATCGAATCATCTAGAGCACAATCTGGCTCCCACGGAAACGTACCTCGATTGTCGGGCCACACAACTTGCAGCATAGGGAACTCGCTACCCCCGTAAAACCACATCGCATAGCCGAGATACGCACGGTAGTGGTCCTGTGACACTGAGACAAACTCCACTTCGTGATTGTCCAATACCTCAGAATCAGATCCACCATGCGCAAAATGCTGGCTCGCGTTCATGCGAGCACTGAGTCCATTTATGATTGCTTGCGCCGTTGACCAAGGAAGACCGAAAATCATGACCTCGGGTTGTGCAAATGAGTGAAATAGACCGATCGAATATGACCAGCCCGGGCCTTTCTCGTCGGCTCCGACATGAATAATATGACAGCCATAGTTTCGCACGTCTTCGAGTACGCGATTGTCGCTGTCGTCTCGTGGAGTTGGGAATTTGCGGCCCATCGTTCACGCCTAATAGCATCGGGGCACCAACCCTACCAACTTTTTCGAACATGATTGAATCTACGCTGAAGAACAAGCCCACAGTGCTCGCAACCCGACCCGAGAAAAAGAGCCATATGAAGCGGACGATCGGATTCCAAAAAAAAGTGCCAACCACTTTTCAGGGCGCCACGAGACGTGAGCCCCCTACCGAAATCATTCACAGCCGCACCGCATCGACAAAAACAGCGCCTCCACCCCTCCACAGCCTCGTGTTATGACCTCGCCCCTTGCACAGGACCGCCCACTCTTCTCCGCTACTACCCGCGGGCAACGCTCCCGTAGATCCACCCCTCGGTGCACGCTTTCTCCCGCTTGCCCGCCCCACTTCACGACGTCGTGAAGCGCGCTTCCCAGCTCGCCGAGTCACCTCACGACGTCCCGAAGTGCCAAGCGCCGGCAAGCCTACCTACGTCACATGCTCGCGCTTGCAACACGACGCGCGTCGACCGGCATCCACGACCAGGTGACCCAAAGTCAGCGCGTTCCTCCTCGATTCCACACCTCTGCGACCCAGCCCAAACGCTTTTCAAGCCCGACATTCCGCGAAAAAAATCTGCTTTGCTCTGTAAATTCATGCTTTCCACAGCAAGCAACGTATGCCTATTCTGTGCGCGACCACGCTACTCGAAGAGGAGGTTCACCTGTGGGAGAGATCATTCGTAAAGACTCGGCAGTAGAAGCTATCGTCAGCGACGCCACGACTACACGCACCCATGCGAAAGTTCGCGGCGGACGGTGGCATGAACTGGCCGAATCAAAGCTCGCTTCTGTATTGACCCTTTTCGCCAACATCGAAGCGCAACGTGAAGCCGCCGAAACCGCTCATGCCCCACACGTTGCAGCCATCGATGTCTTGAACGAAAAAGCTGACAAGCTCATCGGAAAGGAGCATGACATCATTTGGAACGAAGTGGGACGTCCGGGATGGGATGCTGCCCTCTCCGTGATCTTTCCCGATGGCATTGCGTATTATGCCGACGGCGATACCGACGAACAACCGGCACGTATGCAGATTCTCGTCAAGTTGCTTCAATCCGGCATTCATCCAAAACTCTCCCAATCGACCGCCGATATCTGTGCCGACGAGATTGCTACCGAAGCCGCGGCACTCGATGCCGCAATCGTCAATGGCCGCCAAACGGGCGCCATGGTCAAAGTCCTCGGGCGCGTACGCACTGCACTTGGCAAAGTGGTCCACGCCGAATTGGCCAGCCTGAAACGACTTTATAAAGCCGAAGGATTCAGCGAGACGGAAATCCATACCGTCATTCCTGACCGACCTACCAAATCGTCCAAGAAAAACCCTTGAGACGATTGAATACTTTTCGTGATCGAGCGCCTCACCCCCTAACCCCCCTCTCCAACTCCGCATTGCGAAGCAATGCTGCGTGGAGAAGGGGGAAAAGAGCCGCGACCCCATCATCGACACGTTGACCATCTCAAAGTAAACGGTCCTTCATGACCGTAACGAATTCTTCCACCTCAACACTTCTGCTGCTCGGTTCTCTCGCCATCTTCGCCATGGGATGTGGACCAGGTACGACGGCAACAGGCGCCGTACAAGTCTTCGTCGAAGCCGAAGACACCATCCCCAACGGTTTGTCCGCGGGTATGGGCGCCGAAAACATCCTCGATGGATGGAACGTCAAGTACAACAAGTTCATTGTCGCCATCGGTAACTTTCGAGCAGCTCGATCGGATGCGCCGGACAAACTCGAAGGTCCAGGCGTCTACGTGCTCGACTTGAAAAACGTTCCCGCTGGAGGATACATCGTGCACACGTGGGACGATATCGAAGCGACGCGCTGGGATCGTTTCGGGTTCGATCTTCCAAACGCGACGAACGAAGCAAAGGCGCTCGAACCAACGACCGCTGCCGACAAAGCGCTGCTCGTGGACAACAAAGCGTCGGTCTATATCGAAGGCGAGATCGACAACGGGATGGTGAAAAAAACGTTCAAGTGGCCGTTGGCAGCGGGAACGTCGTTCGACGATTGCGCCGACGAAAACGGCCTGGCTGGGTTTGCCGTGCCTGCGGGAGGATCGGTCGCCATCAAGCCGACGATTCATGGCGATCACTGGTTCTTCAACAGCATCACGGCCGGCGTCGAGATCACCAAGCGCTACGCGCAATACATCGCCGATTGCGACCTCGACATGGACGGCGAAACGACCATCGCCGAGCTTCAGGCGGTCAAAGGAGCGCAACTCGCAAAGGCTTTTCCGACGGACAAGTACAACCTTTCTGGCGTGGTGCTCGATAGCGCGTATTCGTGGGTCGTGGGACAAGCGCGAACGCTCGGGGACTTTCAGGGCGAAGGCGAGTGTCCGACGCGCAAGAGCTTGCCGTGATTCGAAAGCTCGGTTGAACATTTGGGGCTTCGGGTCGCCTTCGGCGCCCTTCGCCCCAAACCCCATTTGATGCTGGGAAGCGGCGCCAATCGGTGCTATCTCGGGCGTCGTGCGCGATCCCTACGACGTTCTCGGTGTTGGCCGTACGGCAACACAGGACGAGATCAAGAGCGCGTTCCGCAAACTTGCGGGGCTGCATCATCCTGACAAGAACCCTGGCGACGACGGCGCTCAGCAGCGGTTCAAGGAAATCAACGCGGCTTATCAAATCCTGAGTGACCCGCAAAAACGCGCGGCATTCGACAGGTTTGGCCCGATGGGTGTTGGTGGTGCGGGCGGACAACCGTCGGGTCCGTTTGGCAATGCGAACGGCTTTGTCGACATCAACGACATCAACATCGATGGCATCTTCGGCGATCTGCTCGGGGCACTCGGCATCAAAGTTGGTGACCGTGGCGGCTTGCAAAAAGAGATCAAGATAAGCTTCGAAGAAGCGGCGTTTGGGTGCACGAAAGAGCTCACGTACGATCGCGTCGAGCCTTGTAGCGACTGCGTTGGCACAGGTGCGGCGAAAGGTTCGAAGACCGATCGTTGTGACTTGTGTTTGGGACGTGGGCGCGTTCGCGTGCAGCAAGGCATGTTTCCGATTGCCATCGAAAAGCCGTGCAATCGTTGTCGCGGCACAGGGCGCATCGTGACGGATCCGTGCACGATTTGTCACGGCGCGGGGCTGGTCACGAAGAAGAAGACGATCGAGATCACGATTCCTCCGGGCATCGAAAATGGAGCGACGAGGCTTGTCGAACGAGGCGGAAACTGCACGCGTCCCGATCGTGGTCCAGGGGATCTGGAGCTGACGATTCGCGTTGCGACGCACGAGTTTTTCCGGCGCGCTGGAGACGACATCGTGTGCACGGTGCCCATCTCGTTCCCGATCGCGACCCTTGGTGGCGAGATCGAGATCAAGACGCTCGAGGGCAAGGGCAAACTTCGCGTCCCTGCGGGCACGCAACCGGGAAGCGTTCTGCGAGTCAAAGGCAAGGGAATTCCGCGGCGTGTCGTAGGTGGTCGCGGGGATCAGCTCGTCGAGATTGGTATCGAAGTGCCCTCGAAGATCACGTCCGAGCAACGTGAAATCATCGAAAAACTGGCGCAAACATTGGGTGAAGCGCCGAGCGAGACGACGGAAGAAGAAGAGCCGAGTTTCATGGACAAACTAAAAAGTCTGTTCCAGTAGGTTTGTCTTGGATTCCGGTAGGCTTGGTGATCGAGCCGCTGAGTCCGGCATGAACGGAGTTCGATCCCCATGAATGGAATTTCACGATAGAATGAACGAGCCCATGATGAAGTTCATCGACGTGCTTAGCGATTCGACAGGCGAAACCGCCGAAAAAGTCGTCCGAGCAGCGCTGCTCCAGTTTCCTCAACCTGGCGTGCAAATTCGTCTGCACACGCGGGTACGCACGAAAGAAGTCGCGCGTCCGGTGCTCGAGCGAGCGGCAAAAGAGAACGCGTTGCTGGTGTTTACGGTTGTCAGTCCGGAACTGCGCGAGTTCATTCACTCGGCAACGGCCGAGCTGCGTATCGAAGCGATTGACGTCATCGGATCGTTGATAGGCAAGCTGAGTGCGTTTCTGGATCGCGAACCGATCAACCTTCCGAGTGCGATGTTGCCGCTCAGCGACGAGTATTTCCGGCGCATCGAAGCGGTAGAATTCGCGGTGAAGAGCGACGATGGCAAAGAGCCGCGCAACTTCCGTCGAGCCGACATCATCCTCGTGGGTGTTTCACGTACTTCGAAGACGCCGTTGTCGACGCTTCTCGCTCAGCGCGGACTCAAGGTCGCGAACTTGCCGTTGGTGCTCGGGGTTCCGTTGCCGCACGAGATCGAAGAGGCGCCGAGTGATCGCATCGTGGCGCTAACGATTGGTCTCGACCAACTCTGCGAGATCCGTCAAGCGCGTTTGAGGCAACTGGGCATGCCGCCCGAGACAAACTATGCCATGCGCGAGCATGTGCGTACGGAACTCGAGTTTGCGAACTCGATTTTCCGGGCACATCCGGAATGGCCGGTCGTGGACGTGACGGGACGGGCGATCGAGGAAACGGCGGTCATCATTCTGGAAAGCATCAACGAGCGCACCAAAGCCGCTCATTCGTAGGTTGAAGCCGGGGTTTCGCTGCGCCTCACCCCCCGGCCCCCTCTCCAACTTCGCGGCTTCGCCGCTGCGTGGAGAGGGGAGTCAGAAGACGAGAAAGACGTTTGTCCGGTTCCCCCTATAAAGAAATTCGACTTGCAAGCCGGTTGAACGCTTCGCGTTCAACCCCAGTCAGGAAAGATGCCGACAAGACGCTTCGCGGCTTTCGGCATCTTCCCTCCAACCAGTCTACGATGGGGGGCAGAGCCCCCCAAACCCCCCCCATTTCATGCGGTGCAGGTCATTAATTTGGTGGGGAACTGTTATGAAAGCCGGGCACGTTCTCGCTTGCGCTCGAACGGCCCTAGTCAGTGCATTCGTCGGGCTCGCTTCGCGACCCGACTCTTGCACTCTAGCCAGTTTACGATGGGGGGCTACGCCCCCCATACCCCCGAGATCGTTGTGATTCGCTTGCGTCGTCGTTGCTATCCGTACTACGCTCGTGACGCCTCTGCGAGTTGTATCAATCGAAAAACCGCCCTGCCGTGACGGCCAGTCCTGCGGCAAACGGAGTTAAGTCGTCGAGCACCATGGTGTCCCGGCCAAACCTTTGTTGTGCGAATGCGAATCGGCCAAAAATGTCGGCACGAATGAAAAATGGACCGTGGACAAACAATTCGGTTCCCACGCGGAAGTTTGGGCCGAAATGGAAGTGCAATTCGTCGTTGTCGAATGATTGATTCGTGAAAAATATCGTCGACGCC
>JANORL010000329.1:0-27100 GCA_031415295.1 Polyangiaceae bacterium
AGTGCGAAGCGCTTGTCGGCATTTTTCCTGACTAGGGTTGAGCGCGAAGCGCTCAACCGGTCGACAAACCACAGTAAGTTAGTGCTTATGGGGGCCCCTCCCTGCGAGCGCGAGGCGCGAGCTTTGGGAGGGGCGGGACGCGCGCAGGGGCCGTAGGCACCGAGCACGGACCGGGGGTGGGCATCGTCTGTTGGGAATGGTTTGGGAATGGTTTGTGCAGAAACGAATTTATTTGGTACGCAAACAATCAGGCGAGAAGCTGTTCGAGCAGTTCGAAACTCTCTGCTTCTTCCGGATCAATCTTCCCGTCGGCATTGATCATCAATTTGGCCGCATCCAGCACGAGTTGTCGATGCGCCTTTGGGATCGACGCGGGATCCACTTCTTCAGCTCGTGGCGGTACTTCGAGCCAGCCTTCCACGAGTTTTACTTCGTCGGGTTCGAGGTGCAGGGTTTCGATCATTTTGCGGACGAGCGTGCGTTCCTTGGACTTGACCTCGAGATCCGCCCAAGCAAACGAACAAACGAACCGCATGACTTGCAGGCGATCTTCGCGGCTCAAATTCTTCAACATGGGCCGCACTGTACCAGATTCAACGCTTATCGAAAGCTTGCTTCACGCTTCGGCTGCCCGTTCGTCCGGACGCCTGAGGGCACTTGCAGCGAGGACGCACAAGGCGGGCGTAATGACGAGATGATAACGGTCTTCGCCAAAGAAGATGGCGTGTGTGAGGGCTACGGAAGCTATGGCAAACACGAGATATCCGATGACGCCATTACGCTGTGGAGATCCTGGCAATGGTAACGCGCCAAGCACCACGAGAAAAATAGCCAATGGCCAAAACGCGTGCGTGTCTGATTGAAGGCCGTGCAGAGCGAGACCCAGGACCAACGCCAAAGCTGCGATTTGTAGAAAAAATGCGAGGAACCCTCGACGAAGCGAGGGTCGACCGACAACTCCGAGGGCGGCGAGCGAAAGCAAGAAGCAATGGGTGGTCGTCAAGATGGCTCGACCGCGAAATTTTGCTTCTTCAGGCCAATTTTGTGGATCGGCTTGGCTCAGGTAGCCAATTGGAAACGATTCGTGGTCAAACGTGTGGGAGAGTTTTTTCGGGATGAGTGAGAGCCAGCGCCAAGGTTCTTGCTTGATCCACGCGATGCCTTCGTTCATCCAGCAGCGATCTTGCTGGACTTGACCGGTGACGACGGGACAGCCGTCGGTGGCTCGTAAGGTTTCGAATCGGCCGGTCGCGCGTGGGAATGCGCCAATTGCCAAGTTCCAGCCGGCATTCGTCGAGACAAACGCACAACCATCCATGACGCGGCAGTTGCGTAATGTCCATGGTAGGACCACGACAAACGCCGTGGATAAGGCGATGGCGACGGTCAAGGTTGATCGACGCAAACGTGTACGTAGGGGGGCGCTTGCGGCGAGTGTGATGAGTCCCAATGCGGGCGCGCATAGAAGACTTTGCGGGCGAACCAAAGTTGTGAGGCCGAGCGCCAGGCCGGCAAGAAGTGCACCTCGAACGGGTTTGTCACGTACGTCACGCGCGAGAAGCCAAGCGCTCGAGACCAAACCAAATGCGGCGAGTGGTTCGGTCATCAAGAGGGCGGCGTAGATGATGAGTCCTGGGTTGAGCGCGACAAACAAGCCTGCGAAGCGAGCTCGATTTTGGGAAAGAGCGTAACGAGCCAAGCGGTGCATGACGAGGGCGAGCAGGGCGCCAGTGACGGCGTTGACGATGGGGGCGACCATGGGGCCCGAGCCGAAGATGCGATAGAAGAAGCCGAGAAAGCCGCTGTAGCCTACGGGGTAGTGACACCAAGGGTGCCAAGCACTTTTTCCGGCGATGATGACGTCGTCTGAATATCCAAACCCTTGGGCGATGCGGCGTGCTCCAAAGTCGTAATAATGGCCGTCCCAAACAGGTTCACGGGTCCACGCGATGGCTACGTAAAGACGCGGCAAGAGCGCGACGACGAAAAGAATCGCGGAAAAAAGGAGATCGCGAGGGTTTCGGGAAGAACTAGCCACCGCCCCTCGAACGAATGTCGCTGAGATCGCGCAAACGACGGGTGTATGTCTTGGCAACCTGGGCCGGATCGAGTTTCAGAAACTTGGCGATTTGTTGGACGAATCCTTGGACGTAGACGAGGGCGGGCAAGTCGCCGAACGCATCGTTCTCGATGGCGACGAGATGCGCGATGCTGATTTTGGTGCGCTGCGCGATCTCCGTGATTTCGGTGCCTTGCGATTCGCGAACTTTGCGCAGCACTGCCCCTGTGAATTCCGTTTCGCCGTTGATCTCCCGCGCGAGTTCCGCTTGCATCATGGCGAGTTCGGCGGCTTGTGCGGCGTCGCGATTACGTTGCGGGGGAGCTGCAGCAGGGATGTCGTCAGGGAATGTAGATAGGTCGTAGGAGCGGCGACGAACAGGATCAAGAAGTGTGTCGTGGGCTTCTTCGATGCGGGTTTGGACTTGTTTGAGTACGTCCGGTGAAACCACGGAACACAAGGGCAAACTACCTTCGCGGAAGATTTCGCGCTGGCGTTTGACCGCGCGGCGGATTTCATCGTCGGCCGATGTACGAGAGATGCTGAGAACTTCGTACAATGTGACGGGCACAGTGGCACGAGTTTGCGCATTCGAGCTGCTTCGGAGCGGAATTTCGGAACGGCGCGTGCCTTGTGCAGCAGCGAGAAGCGCGAGGATACGACGCGCGACTCGTTCGATGTTGCGGGCGCTTTTCGATGTGGGGCTGTCGATGAGCAAGGGTTGGCGGCGACGAACGGTGACCCATACGGCGTCGTCGTGTTCGATATGGCCCAGGTAATCGAGGGAGATGCCGAGAAATCGTTCGGCAATGAGGGACATGGACGGGCCTAGATCAAGGTCGGAACGTAGACGGGTTTGTCCGATGACGAGGTACGCGGCAACGCGCAACATTTCCTGGGCGGCGACTTTGGCAACGCCATCGTCGTACCGTTTGATCTCCGCAACGATCATGAGCGGTGTAGCGAGCGGTGGCAGAGCTTCGAGGACGCGTTCGACGAGCCGCAATTTGAAGCGTTCCTTGGTGAGCGCTCGGCGAAGCACGCGTAGGTAAAGCGCGCGGCAAAACCGATATGTTGTTTCAATCGCGAGCGGCTCGGGCGCAGTAACGCAAATGCCGACGTCGGCCTGAAGAAAAAGGTCGAGCGTGGAAGCAGTGGTGGATGCACCGAGGTTGATGAGGACGTAGTCGACGTCGAGTTTGTCGATCTGGCGAGCCCAATGCGTTCCGCGGCTGGGACGAATGGGCGTGGCCGTCATGGGATCGTACGCGGTTGGAAGAAGTCGCAGGCCGGGAACGATGGTGCCGACAGGTTTGGCTTTGCCTTCTTCAAGCGCTTCACTTGTGACGAGCGGCGGGGTTTCCAGGCCGAGGACGCCGTGGAGATTGCTGCCGAAAGGGTCGGTGTCACACACGACGACTTCGCGACCGAGTTGCGCGAAGTAGACACCCAGGTTGACGGTGAGCAGCGTCTTGCCGACTCCGCCGCGACCTCCGCCAACGGCGATGACGCGCCGCGACCGAACGCCCGATGACTCGAGCATAGGTGGCGGGGGGATGGTTGGCGTGAGCCGATCCGGGGCGTCGTCGTTGTGCGCGGGCACGTGGGACGTTTACCACGGCGCCGAAGAAAGGTGCCAACCACCTTTGAAGACAAGAAAGGAATAAAAAAGGTGCGGAATAAAAAAGGTGCTGCGGAATAAAAAAGGTGCCAACCACTTTTTAAAGCGCTTTTTAAAGCGAAGGGTCAACGTTTTTTTTGAGATTTCTCTCTTCGCCTACGCAACTGGCGTCTCCCTCGTTCGAAGTACATGCATGAGACGCCTACGCTGCTTTCTGTCCACCGAGATCTACTTCGTGACAATCCGCACGGTCGAGGAGCGCTTCGCCCTCAGCCCGTACGCGTGTCCTGGAGCATGGCAACGCGCGGAAGGATTGTTGCTCGACGATGACCAACGTCGAACGATGAACGAGCGCGGGCAAGCGTGCGTCGACGAGACCAAGGAGCTGACGGAGCAAATTGCCCTTGCCGAAGCCGGCGCGCAGCATCGGCGCCCTGAAGTCCCCCTCACTGCATTCACGGACTCGATCCCGAACATCATTGGAAGTTGTTTGGCGCGAGGAGTCAAAAAATTCGGAATTCATCTCTATGCATTCGTCTGGATGAGCAACCATGGGCACCTTCTGCTACGAGCGCCACAGGACAATTTGGCAGAGTTCATGGCGTACTTGAATGGGCAGATCGCGGTCAATGTGAATCGATTTCTCGGCCGAAGGCATCATTTGTGGGCGCGAAGATATGCTGCTGCGCAAGTGCTGGACGCTGCGGAGGAACTCGAGCGGTTGGGCTATATCCTCGCCAATCCGCAAAATGCCAGAATCGCCAACTCCATTGAGGAGTGGCCGGGATTGTCCAGCGCAGCATTCTTGCTCAAAAATCGGGAGCAACGATTCTTGTGTTTCGATCGGACGGCATGGTACGAGAATGGTCGTCCAGAAGATATTGCTCCATTCTTATCGACCGTGAAACTCAAACATAAGATATTGCCCCAACTCGCGAAACTCGATCAGAAGCAACTACGGCGCAAAGTTCGCAGATTGATTCGAACCAAGGTCAAACCATCGCAGGCAGCGTCCGAGAATGCACCGAGCGTTCTGCTGGAGAGTGATCCTTGGCGCCCGATTCGGCGCCGATTTCAAGCTCGAACGGTCATTCCCACGGATCGTCCTGGATCGCCCAAGCGCTCGCAGCAACCGCTTTGCCACACGACGAGGCAGTCATTACGGGAACGCTATGAGGAATGGTACGAGGCATTTTGCATTGCTTATGCGGACAGCTCGCGTCAATACAAACTAGGCAATACAAACGTCGAATTTCCGCCCGGGTCGTTTGCACCGTCCAAGTATCCGCGGGCCCGTTATCCAATTAACCCAGACAAACTTGCGCTCTTACATCCGACACGCAGAAATCTCGAGGATGCGGTGGCGTAAGCGCGGTATGCGGCGTAAATGGCGCGCGACAAGCAACGCAATTTCGACAGTCTAGCCAAGACAGCAACCGTCACGTTTTTCAGCGCTGGCAGTTTAACGGGCGGGCTTATTGGTTGGTGCCAAAACGCTATGAGCTTGCTGCCGCGAAAGGCGCGAAAGGTGCCAACCACTTTTCAAGTCTGGAGCTGCCGAGAAAGGTCGCCAGCCAACCGGCCGCCAACCCGAGAAAGGTACCAACCACTTTTTTAAGTCCGGCTCGACACCCACTGCGAACACGACTAACTCGCGCGCCCATGGCCATCGTTCGACCCTTTCGCGCATACCGTCCCCTTCCGGCCCTGGCGCTGGAAGTTGCGAGCCCTCCGTACGATGTGATCTCAACGGCGGAAGCGCGAGTTCTCGCCCAAGACAAACCGTCGAGTTTTCTGCACGTATCAAGGCCGGAAATCGATCTGCCCGAAGGTACCGACGAACACGACGACGCCGTGTACACAATGGGTACGACAAACCTTCAGCGCCTCGTTTCGCAAGGAGCGCTGGTGCAAGACGTCGATCCGCACCTGTACTTGTACGAACAAACGATGGGAAAACATCGTCAAGTGGGCGTTGTGGGTTGTGCGTCGGTTGCTGAATATCTGAACGATCGCATCAAGAAGCACGAGAAGACGCGAGCTGACAAAGAAGACGATCGAACGCGGCACATTGAAGAGCTGGGTGCTCACGACGAACCCGTGTTCCTGACGTATCGGAAAGACGCGGAGATCGATGCGTTGGTTGCGGAAACCGTCTCGGGTGCTCCGATCTACAACTTCACGACCCCGGACGGAGTTGTGCATCGGTTGTGGGTTCTAAGCCGACAAACCTCGATCGACTTGGAAGAACGGTTCGAGCAAGCGGTGCCGTGTTTGTACGTGGCGGATGGGCATCATCGAAGCGCGGCGGCAGCGCGCGTGCACCAAGTTTGTCGAGGGGACGGGGGCGAACACGACGTGTTCTTGGCTGTGGTTTTTCCTGACGATCAGATGAAAATCATGCCGTACAACCGCGTGGTGCGTGATTTGAAAGGGCGATCCTCGGACGAACTGCTCGCGGAGCTGGGCAAGGTGATGCACGTGGAGGCAGTGATCGATGGGGAAGCGGCGACGCCAAAGGTGCCAGGCACTTTTGGAGTATACGTTGCGGGAAAGTGGTACGTGGCCCAAGCGCCTCGGGATGCCGAGAGGGATCAGGATCCAGTGAAGTCGCTCGACTGTTCGATCGCACAGGATCTGATTCTGGGCCCCATCTTCGGCGTATCCGATCCACGGCGGGACAAACACGTGGATTTCGTCGGCGGAATTCGCGGATATCCCGAACTGGAAAAACGAGTCGATGCCGGCAACATGACGTTCGGTCTGCACCTCTACCCGACGCAGATCTCACAGCTTTTCGCTGTCAGTGACGCCGGCTTGCTCATGCCTCCGAAGAGCACGTGGTTTGAGCCAAAGCTCCGTAGTGGTCTCTTCGTCCACGTTTTCTAGAGGGTATTCTACAGGCTGCCACACGTTGCAAACCACCCTCCGACAATCAGCTACTTTCCCCGCTCGTAGTCCTTCGCGGCTCTCTCCACGATGTCCCAATCCCGGGCGGCTCGTTCGGCTTCGGCGGTGAGGTCGGCAGTGAACAACGTCAAACCCCACAAACCATTCTCGCGCCGACGAAAGCCGTACCGAGTGCCGCGAGCGGTTTCGACGGTCGCGCGCTCTGCCGCCAATTCGACTTTTCCGATGCCTGACAAGTCACGCCGGAGCCTTGAGACAAACCCTTTGCGATTGGCCATTTCGACCCACACGTCAGCACCATCGGGCGCTGTCGCGTGTGCTCGGTACGCATCGACGAGTCGCGTGCGTTCTGGTTCAGGATACGCTTGCGCGATTCGCTCGCTCGCTTTGCGCCGATAATCACGAATGCTGTAGGCGGCGTGCTGGGCTTGGTCTTCCAGGTAGTGAAACACCGTGCGTACATCGCCGTGCCCAAGGTTGAACGCGATGCGCGTGTAGGCACCTTCTGGCGTACTGTCCGGTGGAAAGCGCATCATTAGGTGAAAAGCAACGCCGCCACTGCCCAACGCGATTGCAGCGACTCCAAGAATTATGGCGCGACGGCGGGAGATCTGCATCAGCGTGAGGTGATGTTCCATGGAGCGCTGCGACTCGCAAGAAGAAGTCGGGACGCACCGCACGAGCTGCTCGGGATGAAGTAGAACGAGGTGCCATGACCACTGGTCATCGAGGTCGATTTGCTCCATCGCCAACGGGCGATCTGCATCTTGGTAGTGCTGCCGCGGCGCTGTTTTGTGCGGCGGCGGTGCGACAAGCTCGCGGAACGCTCGTGCTGCGCGTGGAAGACATCGACACGCCACGCGTCGTGCGGGGTCAGGCAGGACGCATCCTCGAGGATCTCGCATGGCTCGGGATTTGTTTTCACGAAGGCCCCGGCATCGGAGGATCGACCGGGCCGTACGTGCAATCGGAACGACAAACCTTGTACGAAGCGGCGATCGACAAACTTGCGGCCGAAGGGTTGGCGTACCTGTGCGATTGTTCGCGTGCGGAAATTGCGCGCGTGGCGAGTGCTCCGCATGCGGGCGACGAAGGTCCGCGTTATCCGGGGACGTGTCGACCATTCGGTATGCGTTCGCGTGCGTTTCGAAGGCCTCCCGCAGTTCGTCTTGCCGTACCCCAGGATGGAAGCGAGGTTGTCACAACAAACGACCTCGTACTTGGTTCCCGCACTGAAAACGTTGCTGAAGTGACAGGCGACTTCGTGTTGCGTCGCGGTGATGGGATCTTCGCGTATCAGCTCGCGGTGGTCGTGGACGACTTGGCCATGGGGATTACGGACGTTGTGCGAGGTGCCGATTTAGCAAGTTCATCAGCGCGCCAAGTATTGCTCGCACGTTTGCTGCATGCAGAGCCTCCGTCTTTCGCGCATGTTCCGCTGCTTGTTGCCGAAGATGGTCGCCGCTTGGCCAAACGCGATGGCGGTATGACCATTCGTGAACAACGCGCTCTTGACCGTGATCCTCGTGAGCTGGTGCGCGTCATCGCGCGAGCATATGGGCATGATGTTGGTGACGCTGCCGAGCCGCTCGAAGCGTTGGCGGACAAGTTGCAATGGTCGGACTTGCCGCTGCAGCCGGTACGTCTGGGTGCCTGGGCAACGAGTTGGTAAACGCGGAACGTACATCCATTCGAGGCAGGTTAGGATGTGTTGCCCATGGCTCGAGCTTCATCGGACGTGCTCGTCGGTATGCTTCTCGATGAGCGATATCGCATCGTTCAGCACATCGCGACGGGTGGCGTGGGGCATCTGTATGTGGTCGAGGACGAACGGGCAGGTGGACGGGTAAAACCTTGTTTTGCCGCGAAAGTGTTACGTTTCGAGCATGTTGAAAACGATGTCTTGCGAGCTCGTTTCGCACGGGAGATCGAAGCCACAGTGCGTGTACACGATCCGCACGTGATCACGCTGCTACATCATGGGCAGCTGCCCAAAGCGCCCAAAGAGGTGCCCAAAGTGGTTGGCACCTTTGAGGACCGCACCTTGCCCAAAGTGGTTGGCACCTTTGAGGACCGCACCTTTGAGGACCTGCTGCCCGAAGTGGTTGGCACCTTCGGCCTGCCGTTCTTCGTCGCCGAGCTGCTCACCGGCATGGACCTTGCCGATGCGCTCGACCTGAGAAAGTGGTTGGCACCTTTGCGCGCCGTGAACATCGCCATGCAAATCGCACGGGGTCTCGCGACCGCGCACGCCGTCGGCGTCGTGCATCGTGATCTCAAGCCGGAAAACGTTTTTCTCGCTCATGTCGCGGACGGACACGTACACGTAAAACTGCTCGACTTCGGTTTGGCATGGATCGACGACGATCTGGGTGAAGTGTTTTCCGGTCGCCTTACGTTGTCGCGAAACGCAATCGGCACACACGAGTACATGGCGCCGGAGCAAGCCCTCGGTGACGTGGGTCGTCCATCGGCGGATATCTACGCCTTGGGCATCGTGCTGTACGAAATGCTCTCTGGCCGCGTACCGTTTCAAGGTTCGCCCGAAATACTCGCGATAAAACACGCTCGAGCCGAGCCTCCAACACTTGATCGTGGTTCGCGAGAACTTCAACAAGTCGTTGTTCGTGCGCTCCGCAAAGATCCTTCGAATCGGTACGAATCGGCGTTGGAAATGGTCGAAGCGTTGTGGGCGACTCCGGAAGGACAAGCGCTTTCCGCGCCGATTACGTAATCTCCGGAACGGTTTCGCGCTGGACATTTGCTCCCGAGGTCATCCCCTGCTAGACGCGAGTGAATCCTCGATACGCGGCCCAGGCCGGGGAAGAGCCGCATGGAAGCCATGGGTCGAACGGCCCTAACATCACACAATCCTGCATCTGACTTGTACGAAGCGGACCACGAGCCGTTGTACACGGTTGGTTTTCCTGCGCCGACAAGGCACGACGTCACGTTCGAGCACATCGACATGGATGTGCAGAAGGTCGTCCGTCGACTCACGCGTCACGGACACGAGGCGTACCTCGTGGGCGGTTGTGTGCGTGATTTGCTCCTTGGTCGTCAGCCGAAGGACTTCGACGTTGCCACGAGCGCACGGCCCGAAGAAGTGCGCGACCTGTTCCGCAATTCGCGGATCATCGGACGTCGCTTTCGTCTCGTGCACGTCTTGTTTCAAGGCGGCAAAGTCATCGAAGTCGCGACGTTTCGTCGCAATCCGAAAGACGACAAAGACGACAGTGAAGACCCTTCTGAACTGCTGATTCGTAGCGACAACGTATTTGGTGCGGCGAGTGAAGATGCGGTGCGCCGCGACTTCACAATGAACGCTCTCTTTTACGATCTCGAAGCTCGACAGATTCTTGATTGGTGCGGCGGCATGGAGGACGTTGTGGAGCGACGCGTCGTCCACACGATTGGCGATCCTGAAACGCGATTCCGTGAAGATCCGATCCGTATTCTTCGGGCGCTCAAATTTGCCGGACGTCTTGGGTTTGCGATCACCCCCGATGTCTACGACGCGATCGTGTTTTGTCGCGAAGCCTTGGCGCTTGCTGCACGTCCGCGTGTGTCGGAAGAAATCATGCGCCTTTTGCGCGGTGGTCAGGCGCGACGCACCATTTATCTCGCCTGGGAAACCGGCGTGCTCGACGTGCTTTTGCCGGAGCTTTCTTCGTTGCTATACGACGAAGGAGCAGAGGACGGACCATCGACACGTCAGTGGCGTCTACTCGATTACGTCGATCGTCGTACCGTGGAAGTTGGGCCTCTCGACGACAGTGTCCTTTGGACACTTCTCTTGCTCGAACCGATTCACGAAGCATGTGACGGTGCACGTGATCGAAGCGCTGCGGTAGCGGATTTCTTGGAACCTCTGGTCGAGCGCCTTGCGCTCTCGCGGCGCTACGTCGACAACATTCGCCGCATCGTTGCTGCCATGCCACGTCTGGTGACAGGCCGTCCAGGCCGCCTTGCCCGTACCGATGTCTTCGATGCCACCGTCGAAGTAGCGTACGCCAATCTCGTTGCGCGGCGCGAGCCAACGGATGCGCTCGAGAAGTACCGCGTCGCGCCACCTCAGCCGCGTCCACAGGTTGCTTCGCGACAAAGCGATGCGCCTTCGGGACCTCGCCGTGGTTATCAGCGCCGTCGTGGTCCGTGAACATCCAGGAAAAGGTGCCAGGAAAAGGTGCCAAGCACTTGCTGCCAGGAAAAGGTGCCAAGCACTTGCAGGTGCCGGCAAAGGTGCCAACCACTTTTGGAAAGGTGCCTGGAAAAGGTGCCAACCACTTTTGGAAAAGGTGCCAACCACTTTTGGAAAAGGTGCCAACCACTTTTGGAAAAGGTGCCAACCACTTTTGAGGCAGCCTTCGTGGAACTTCCGACCGCTTCGTGTTTCACTGCAGGACTGACATGTCCGTAGGCTCCTCCTTGACGACGCCTTCACGTCGCACGTGGCCAAAACCGCCCCGAGCGCTCACTCCGTTTCTGTTGGCGGCCCTCGTCGCATCGAGCGGCGTAGTCGATGCGCAGAGTTCCGTTCTGCACGAGTTTGTCAAAGAAGACCCCCAAGAGGACCTCGCGTACACCACCACGACGATTGATGGTGACTTGCATGCGGCGGTGAAGACACCAAGTGGCATCGCTACAGCGCCGGATCCCCGACGTCCTCCGGATGCGCGCCCTGCTTATGGCGGCACCACCGTGGATGACGGCCCCGATTCGACCTACGAACCAGATCGCGATACGCGTCGTCCGACCGTCGAGAATTACGAAGACCCTTTCATTCCTTCGACGACTCCATTTAAACGTTTGCGAGCGTTCGACACGGTCCTCGAAGATTATACGCTGGCTGTTCAAAACAAGACATTACGCACGCTTCCCGTGGGTGGCGTTTTGGGTTCGGACGAAGAACCATTTTATGGTGACTTTTCCGTGGCCCTCGTCCCAGGAGAACCCGTGCGTATTCCGAGTGTTGGTCCAGACGCACGATTGTTGAGAATGCATTCGAATCCAGATGTCGACATCGACGTCGTGCGAGATGGCGCCGACAATTGGTTTGTCAAGTCGCACGTACGGAAAGACATACGGCTCGTGGTGGAGCTCGGCATTTCGAGGCGAACATTTGGCAGTGTTTTCGCAGATGTTCGAACGCAACGTTTGGCACCGCTCGTGCCGCCTCAGCCTGCTGCGCATCGCGCGGCGTTTCTCGAAGTAGCCAAAGCAATCGATTTGTCGCCATCGATGCCGCCGCGCGAAGCGGTCGAAAAAATGATCGGATATTTCCGATCCTTCGAGCCGACGGAGGCTCCTTTGCGCGAAAGATCCGATATTTATTTGGACTTGGCTTTATCTAAAAAAGGTGTTTGTCGTCATCGAGCGTTTGCATTTCTCGTAACGTCGCTGAACATGGGCATTCCCACCCGAATGATCGTCAATGAAGCGCACGCTTGGGTCGAAGTCTACGACGGAACCATTTGGCATCGTGTCGATCTCGGTGGAGCATCAGCGAATCTCCAGGAAGAACAAACAGATCCCTCGCGTCCGATGCATACGCCACCCGAAGACCCTTACGCATGGCCCGAAAATCAGGACTCTGGACAAGAATTGGCGAATCGAAGCCGATCCACTTCAGGCGGTGGAGGTACTTCGTCATCGAATGGTACGTCCACGAGCGATACGAGTAGTTCTGCTGCGCCACCGTCATCCGCCGCGCCACCACAGCCGCCCCCGGTGGCTTCGCCAGCTCCCGTCGATCCCAATGCAACACCGGCGGAAATCACGATTGAATCGACCGGAACGGACGTGCGTCGGGGAATGCCCTTCAAGCTGGCGGGTCAAATCAAGAACAGTGGTGGCGCTTGTGCGCACGTGCGTGTTGATGTGCTCTTACTGAGCACCTCGGCGCCAGCTGGCGTCGCGATTGGATCGTTGTCCACGAACGAAAAAGGCGCTTACGACGGCGCCGTCGTGGTGCCGCGCGAACTGCCGCTCGGCGAATACGAAGTCGTCGTGCGAACCCCGGGTGGTGGACGATGTGCCCCCGGCGAACTGCAATAACCTCGACCGCGCCAATGTTGTTTCTACCGTCCGAGTGACCTCGAACAATAAAGTGTGACCGAAACGTTCGTGCGCACGCTTGGCAAAGCATCGAGAATGAAGTGACGACGTACGTCTGGGCGCCTTGTGCATGAATGTCCTCTTCCATGCGTTGTGGGCGATTGAGTCGACGTGCAAAGGTCGCTGGAATTCACGTGAAAGGATGGCCCGCCCATTGCAATGCGTGAAGGTGTGCGAATCTTCGAAGTCGACCCCGGTCGTTGGCGAGTTGAATGGGGCAGCGGATTGGGCCTCGAAGTCGTGCTGCTATTCAGCCGCACGGTGGCATTTTGGAGGTGGGGAGGCGAGTTGTTCGCGGAAGTGCCGATTGGCGAGGCGTGAAGTCGTTCTCGAGACGCTTCCTCCGCGACATCATCGCCGCTTTTTCCCCACCTTTGCACCCACCATGGAACTCGCCGCGCCGATTGCCCCGACAATCACCAATAGCAGCGCCCACGTCACGATTGTCCCGCCAACCCTTGGTCCCGCAGCAGCCAAGGCCACAGCAAATGCCGCCGTAAAAAACCCACTCACGGCTCCCTCTTTCGGACCCGCATCCCCGCCAAACTTGCCAATCAGGAAACCTGCCGCAAACGTCGCCACCAAAAATCCAAATAGGTGCATCCCGACAATCAAAATTCCCAATCCCACTGCCGGAGTCGCCGCGGTGGGCGTCAAACGCGCCGTTAATGCAGCAATGCCCGCCGCAATCGGGAGCCACACCAAAAACGAAACGACCACCCCAATGCCCGACCAATGCCACGGAGGACGCGGCAATGCTTCCGATTCGTCTTCGGGCGACTTGTTTTGCAATAGCGGTAGCCGTCGCTTCTTGTCAGGCTCGGCCATGAATTCCCCGGATTACCGTGACAAACCTACTTGTCAATTCGGACGACGCCACCTCGACCGCACCTCGTCCTGAATCCGCAACAGCCGCCGCTGCTCTTGAATGAAACTGCCATATGCCTTCGGCACGCGTGAATCCTTCGCCAACGCATAAAGCACGCCAAGCGCGGCCTCAGCATCGTCCGTGGCCCGATGTGCATTTACGAGCGAAATGCCCAACAAGGCCGCCATGTCCGACAATGCGCGACTACCCTCGTGCTTGTAAAGTTCGCGGGCAAACGTGAGCGGATCAATCCAATCGACTTCGCGACGCATTGCCGGTGGTGGGTTTTCTGGAAAAACTTGGGCCCGCTCGAGTTCCGCCAGCAAAAATCCGCGATCGAATACCGCATTGTAGGCAGCCGGAATCGACCCCGCCAAGGCTCCCAAAATCTCTCCAGCCACAGCCGCAAAAGGAGGTTTTCCGACAACATCCTCGTCCTTGATACCGTGCACCGCCGTCGATTCTGCAGGAATCGGTCGCCCCGGGTGAATCAACCAGCTATGGCGCTTTTCGACTTCGCCGCCGCGACCTATCACCACCGCAACTTCGACCAACCGATCCGTTGCCGAATTTTTCCCGGTCGTTTCCACATCGAGAAATGCAATAGGCTGGTCCACCCACGGCGCACTCGCATCGAGTTCAATGGCCACGCCGACAGCGCGTACCTTGAGCAAATGCGCAATGCCCGGATAATGTTTTCCCGAAGGAAAACACCCACAAGGATCTGCAATTTTCATTTTTTCGGCGGCCCCGCACTTGGCGTAGGTCCAGCACTCGGTGCAGGCCCAGCACTCGGCCCTGGCTCCGCCGAAGCACTCGTCGCGGGAGCCGGTGGAGGCGCGGGCGTCACCCCGGCCAATTCCAAATCCAGCTTCACCCACTTCACCAGATCCCCGACAGGATCCTCGAGCAGCTGCAAATCAACCTCGCGACCGTTGATGAACACGGTCGGAGTCGAACCGAGATTCACTTCATCCGCAGCTCGTTTGTCCCGCGTGATGCGCGCCACGGTGTCGTCAGAACCCATTTCCGACCGGAACTTGCCAACGTCGAGTTTGAGTTGTTTCGCGTACCCCTCGAGGTCTGATTGCTCGAGTTTGTCCTGGCTGTCGAACATCAAGTGGTGCATCTCCCAGAACTTGCCTTGACGTCCCGCTGCGACACCCGCGCGTGCCGAAATTTCGCCGTGAGCGTGAATCGACAGCGGATAGTTTTTGTAAACGAGGCGAACTTGCCCTGGGAACCTTTTCACCAGGCCATCAAGTACCGGGTAAAACGCCTTGCACGCGGGACATTCGAAGTCCGCCCACTCGACGATCGTTACAGGTGCATCAGGCGGTCCAAGTTCCGGACAACCATCGGTGTCGATCGTGTGAACCTTCTTGAGATCGAACCGCATCGCGTAGGCTTTTTCGCGATCCTGTTTGCTCTTTCCAGCACGTACAGCATCCAGCAGAAAAAGCGCCGCGGGCGTACAAGTTTTGCACGCACGTTTCTCCTTGATGCACTGCCCAATGCTCACCGGCGTTTCCGCGCATGGCGCAAGCAGCGTTTGAACTTGGTCCGACCAATCGCGTTGCTCACGTGGCGTTGTTGGTCCGAGATCAACGCCCGGAATGGAAAAAATCGGAGCAGCGGATGGCGACGTCGACGCCGCAGTGGAAGCTGTCGGCTTCGCGTGACCTTGGTCGGACGAATTGCTGCATCCGCACGCCAAAAACGCTGCAAGGAGGAAAGACCATCGCAGGACAACCATCGCGGCGCGAGCTTAGTCGGACCCTTTGCGGGGCGCTAGCCTGGGGTGTAGCGTGTACGCGTGCGGAGCGTTTGCTTTCGGTTTTCCGACCCTCGTCAGTTCGAGCGTCGCGTTACTTCCGTGGGGGATTGCGAACTCGAACTCGATTTGCCTCCCGAGGAAGTACTGGAAGATGGCGAGTGGGTGCTGGCGATCTTCGACGTGGGTGCGCAGCACAAAGCAACATCCGCCGCCGCTCGCGCCATCGTCGATCCCGATGGCGCACGTGTCGTTTTCGAACCTCGCGACTACCGACGCCTCTCCGACTTCGCTTCGAGCGTCGTCGAACGCGACACGTTGACGCCTCCTCCGCCTCAAAGACTCGCGGACGCCGATGATGACATCGAAACGCCTCGGCCGAGATCATGGCCGCCGCGTGCAGGTCGAGGTGCTCGAATCCTCGTTGTCGATGACGACCCTGACATTCGCGCCGTCGTTGCCGCCATGCTCGCCGCTGTTGGACTCGTCGTGACCACCAAAGAAAGCGCCGAAGAAGCGCTCGTCGCCGTCCATCAAGAACCTTTCGACCTCGTCGTGCTCGATTGGAACCTGCCTAAAATGACCGGCATCGATCTGTGTCGTCAGATTCGTCGAGACAAACTCATCACCCTGCCGGTCCTGTTTCTTACTGCAAACGCATCGTCACAAGACATGGTCGACGCCTTTGCCTGCGGCGCCGACGACTACATGGTCAAACCCTTCCATGCCCCCGAACTCAGCGCGCGGATCTTCAGCTTGTTACGACGCTCCCGCCCGTGATCGTTTGTCGTCAAACCATTCCTGACACGACTTCGATGATCGTGATCTCAGCTGGAGCAGCGATACGCATCGGCGGACCCCAATATCCCGTCCCGCGACTTACGTAGATCTGCGTCTCGCCCAAACGATCGAGACCTGCAGTGAACGGTTGTTGCAGTCGCACGAGAAGTGTGGCCGGAAAAACCTGACCTCCGTGCGTGTGTCCGCTGAGCTGAAGCCCTACGCCAAGCTTCGCAGCTTCGATGATTTCCTTCGGTTGATGCGCCAGCAAAATGCATTCGCGATTCGGATCGCGGCCCGCCAGTGCTTTGGCCACATCCGCGCCGTGCTCCTTGTCGAACTGCCCGCCCGTATGATCGTCGACGCCAGCCAGATCGAAACTCGCGGCACCTTCGCCAATCGAAACGTGTTCGTTTCGAAGCACGCGTATCCCCAGTTGCCCGAGATGTTCGACCCACGATGTGACGCCCGAGTAGTACTCGTGGTTGCCCGTCACGAAATACACCCCGCGTTTCGATTTCAACTGCGCGAGCGGAGCGACGTGATCGCGTAATCTCGCAACAGATCCGTCAACGAGATCGCCCGTAATGACCACGAGATCGGCATCGAGTGCATTCACGCGCGCGACGATCCCTTCGAGCCACTCGCGTCCGATCAACATGCCGATGTGCACGTCCGTGAGTTGAACGATCCGCAGACCCGAAAGTTCCTTCGGGAATTTGCGCAGGGAAACCTTCACGTTCTTGAGCGCAACAGTGCCGAGTGCTTCGGCCACTCCTGCACCTGACAAACCCAAGGTCACGAGGCCCGCGACGCCGGCGATGAGCCGCGAAAGAAACGTACGCCGAGCTTCGTCGATGGTTTGTCCTGTGCGTAAACGCGTGCTGAGTACGACGAGCAGACGCGGAAGCTCAGTCGCGAACAGACAAGCCGTCAGCAGCGCGGCAAACCCCATCCATGTGTACACGACAAACGAGAGGACGGCGCCCATCGAGCGCGGGAGCAGCTGCACGAGGAACATTGCGAGCGGCATCGCGATACCCATCGTGACGATGACGATGGTACCGCCACGTAACATTCGTGCACCCACGCGCGGTGCGCGGATCATGCGCTGCCAAAGATACAGATGCGTGCCGCCGACGAAGACCGTGAAGAACAACAGAAACAAGACGATGCGTACCACCATCGTACGATCGCACGACATCGGGCAAGCAGGCGTGAGAAGCGAGCTTCTTCGAACTAACCTCCGCCAACGCAAATACCAATGCCGTTGGGAAAGCCATCGCTGCCTCCCTGGCAAACTCCACCCTTCTGGCAGTCATTGCCGCCAAGGTGGCAAAGGGGGCGACATGTGCGGCTCGAGAGCATGCACACCTGACCCGCACTGCATGGACACGCGTCACCATCTTTGCCGAGCCCTGGCTCCACGCAGCTCGTCGTTCCGTCTTTTCGTACGAGCGTGCAAGTGAGCCCGTTCATGCAGGTGTTGTCATCGAGCAAGGTGCAGGGTGTCGCCGGCGCGCATACGGGAATCTGCATGGGCGGCTTGCTGATGACGTCTTCGGCCATCGCGCCGAGCGTGCAATACGTGCCCGCAGCGCAAGCTTCGAGGTCGCCGCAGCAATACGCTCGGCATACGCCGACACCTGAGCCCATACGCACACAACCGAGCGATGCAGAGCAGTTCGACGCCTTCTCACAAGGTTCGCCTTCCTGCAACAAACCCGGGGTCAAACACTCGGCTATCGGTCCCAAGTCTGTCGGGACAACCTGACACGATGTGCTCGGCGGATTGTTCGGGTTCATCGGTGACGGACACGCAAGCGACGTGTCGCTAGACATGCAGCCGCCGCCGCATGAGTCCATGAAAGAACTTGCTCCGGTTTGATCGATCGGCGGTTGTGGCAACACAACACCGGTACCGCCGCCTCCCGACGTGGCACCTGCGTTGTCCGAAAAATCGTCGGTCTCGTTCGCACCGCTTGCCTTGGCACTGGCAAGGTCGGCGCTGAGTTTGACGCTGCATGCCCCACCAACGATGGTGCTGGTGGCAAGCAGAGAAAAACCAAGGAGCATGCGAGAAAAACGCTTGAAAGAAGCCATAGGCGGTGCTCCGGGATAGTGCATGCAGTGTACCACTGTGACACGGAGGCATCACGATGGGTGCACATGCACTGTGCGTATCTGAAACGAGCGCCGTGCGTGAACGAGAGCCACTCGCTCCATGACACCGCTGTCGCGGCGATGGGCGAAGTGGCATGAATGTGAGTTGAGAAAGTCGAGGGGAGGGTTACTTCGCGTCGACGTCGCGCGTGACGACGTTGCCGGCTGTGTCGTAAGCACGGACGACGACAAGCTGTGTTCCGGCAGGCACGATGGAAGAAATGTCGATGTCGAAGCTTTCGGTGGCTTCGTCGAAAATGCCATCACTCGGAAAGATCGGACGCCATTCGTCGGTACCAGCGACCGAAACTTCAACGCGACTGATCGGACCCAAGCCATCGCTGACTTCACCCTTCAGCTTGCGACCCTGCATCGAGAGCGACTTGTAGACCGGCGGAGTGTTGTCGACGAGAACCACTCCAGATTCGAGCACGTGACGTTGCACGCGGTCGGGGGGATTGGCCATCTCGTCACTCGCTTCGACTCGAAGACGATACGTGCCCTCAGGCAAACCCGTCGTGTCCCAATCGAGATCCGCCTTTGTGATCTTGTCTGTCGGTTTGTGCGCACTACGCCACGTGGTTTGTCCGTCGATACGGTAGGAAACGCGGTACCGCAGTTCGTCCTGGTCGGGATTTTCGATGCGCCATGTGACCTTGACGCCCGGTGCAGGCTTCGGTGCTTCGCCGCCCGACGGCGTGATGCCCGTGCTCTTCGTCGGCTTGCTGTTCTTGGCTGTCGCTTCGATGGACATCACGACAGGTCGTGCATTGTCCGTGACGAAGTAGAGCGCCAATTCGCGAAGCGATGCTTTGGGATCACGGCTCCATCGCGAGCGAACTTGCACGTACCGACCCGGCGGACTTTGGGTGTCGCCGGGTTGCGCGAGGCCTGCAGACCATGCACTCCACGACGTATCCGGAGCCAACGTGTTGCCACTACGCGTGGACAATTCGAGTGCACCTTCGCCGCGCCAGGTGAGTCGTCCAAACGAAGCGCGAAGACCGGCGTCGAGGACTTTGCTGGTCCACACGGCGTCAGCGCCGCCCGTGCCTTTGATTTCGTGGAACACCACCGGATCGGTTGTCGCGATGAACCGACGTTTGCCCGCGACCACAACCGCTCCAACTTGGCGTTCGTCGGTGTCTGCCACGAGGCTCGTCGTGTGCGCATCATCGACCGTGTACACGCGTCCTTCGGCCCCCGTGCCGACGTAAGGCGCGCCCGCGTCGTCGAGGCCTAGAGAAACGAAATGTGTCTCGTTGTCCGCGAGAAGTTCTTCGGCAATGCCGTCCTTGCCGAAGCGGAACAAGCTGCCCTTGCCGGGTTTGCCTGCTTTGGCGGGCGCCGGGGTTGCCGAGCCTTTGTTGCGCTTCGGCGAAGCGAGCTGCTCGCCCATCTTGTTTGCTACGACAAACATCGATCCGTTTTTCGCAACCGCAATCGCTTTGACTTCGTCACCATCGAAGTCGTACACAACCGTCGCGCGACCTGGCGCCGTGATCTTGTAGAGCAACGCTTTGCCGCTCGATCCTGCATACACGGCCCCGTCGTCGGCTACGGCCAGCGAGATGATATGGGCCTCGTCACTGTCGAAGAAAACTTGCGACTTGCCCTGCTGATCGACCTTGAAGACTTTTCCTTCAGGACCCGTGCCTGCGTAGAGCGATCCGGACTTGGCATCGAACGCGAGCGCCCAGATGTCTTCGGTGCCCGCGATCGTCGCGAACTCGGCAGCTTGTGCGCCCGTGCCTCCAGCGGCCGGGATTTTGTAAAGTTTGCCCTCGGGGAACGTTCCCGCGATGACATCACCGTTCCACGCGACAGCGAGTGCACTCACTGCCATCTGACCCGTGGTCGCGACGAGCGTGGTTTGTCCTGTCGTGCTGACCTTGTAGATCTTGCCGTCGCTGCCTGTGCCGAGCAGCACGGAGCCATCAGCGAGAACGACGCTGCTCCAGACGCTCGAGACGTCCGCGATGGGTGTGGTTCCCAGCGTAAAACCTGCGCGAACGGTACCGTTCGAATCGACGCTGACGCCCGTGAGGTCACCGCCTTTGAGGTCGTCGAGTTTGTCGAGCTGGAAGGTGCGCGTCCCGACGGCCGATGCAGTCGATACAGGGATGATGGCCGCGGCGATAATCACGGCGCCGATGCCCAAACGCGACAGCTTGCGAGACTTGCGAGACTTGCGAGAAAAGAGGGGAGTCATGCAGGAGGCCTTTTGACGGTCGATGTTCTTGGTTTGCATGGCGCGCCTTCAGCGCAGGACAGGACGAACCTTGATGCGAACAGTGTCCCGGCCATTGAGGAATCGGCCGAGGGGAATGGCTGTATTTGATTGGGCCACAAACGTTTCAGGTGTGTTGGAGTCGTTGGTCGAACGCAACGTGTCGATCGCCCCCGCTGGTAGTCGCGATGCAACTTTGCCGCGATGTGCAGCTCCGTTTTCGCGCAGTCGGAACGAAGCAACGATCGACTCCGGATCGTACGTTTGGTTGGGCAAATTTGCGATCAGCTGCGTGAGTGACTCGGGCGCAGGAACCGGTCTTTCGATTTCGTAACCAGGTGCCAGTTCGATTTCGACGTCGCGTCCAGCCATCTCTGCAGGCACCGGAACCTCGATGATCTTTGTCTCGATCGCGCCTTTGTAACGTTGCAGTTCGAGCTGGATGCGAACGGGCGCACCAGCTTCGATTTCTGGGTCGAGCGCTTTGGCTCCCCGCAACGAAGATACTTCACGTTCGGAAGAAACTCGAATCTCCGAGTCGACACGTTCGATCGTCACAGGCTCCCAAGGGTTGTTGAAAAGCGATCCAAGTGCGCGCACGAGACGGCTGCGAATGAAGTCGTCTGGGCCGATGGGGCTTCCTGCTCCTGCGCCAAAGTCGACGAGCGTCACCATGCCGTACTTGGCAATCTTGATCTTGCTCGTGCTCCGGAACGTCGAGTCGTTACGCTCCGCTGCGGTCGTTTCCGCCGCGCTTCCAAGCGCGATCGCCGTGTAGATCGGCGACATGAACGGATCGGCAGTGACCTCCATGTTCCATTCGGTCTTGGGCGATCCAACCGTGCCGTCGATCTTCACATGAAGCGGAAACACAGGGGCAACGGCGTTGGTGTCGATGACGATCGAAGCTTGGCGATCGTTGACGAGAGCTCCGAGGGGACGAACAGGCTCGCCAAGTTTGTAGCTGCGACTCGTCAGCGCCATGATCCAATGCACGCGCGCAACGGCTGTCGGTAGTGACTCGAGACCGCCTTGCATCATGGGATGACCAAACGCGACGAGTTTGTCACCCACAACCTTCGTGACCGTGCCGAGCGCCGCGGCCGATACGTCGCCTCGAACGAGCTGAACGCTGATCGCACCGCCATCGACGTACTTCACCGACGTGTCTGCTGTCGCAGCCGTACCACCACCGCCGCCGGCTTGCAGGGGCTCGAGGCCCATGGGTGCGAGGTACTTCTGCGCGATCTGCATACCAATGTTTGTCGTTCCACCCATGAGCACGGGTGTCGTTGCTCTGCCGATGCCCATGTCTCCAGGAGGCGCTGACGACGAAAGGCGCGCGGCAAGTTGTGCGGCGTGTTTCGACAAATCGTACGCTTCCGGAGCACCCAAGAAAGCGCGCGCGGATCGTTCGTGCGTGTTGACGCTCGGTCCTTCGAACGTAGCGAGTGGACTGCCGCCCTTTGGCGCAAGGACCTTCGGAATGGGTCGCGCCAAGTCTTCGAGCATGTACTTGATGGGTGTGACGAGTGCGATCGGTTCCTTGGCAAACGATGGGCCGTACGAATACGCGCCGATCATCTTGCCGTTTACGAAGATCGGACTGCCGCTCATGCCCGCAACGAGATGCGCAGACTCGAGCCGCGGATGGTTCGGCGTCTTGATGAGGAAGAGGTCTTGATTGGGAAAAACGTTCTTGATCGTCGAAAGTATTTCGACCTCGAAACGTTCCGGCGTGGTTCCGGAAAAAACCGTCAGCCCGTAACCCTTCATGCCCGGCTTGACTTCAGAAGCAGGCAGGATGTCGGGTGGATCGGCCACGGCATGCGCCGCACCGACGCCCACGAGCAAACTCGCGAGCAGGCCGAGCGCGAGGCCTGTCGGCACGACTCGCGAGCCGGGAAGGTGATCGAGTAAGGACGTTCGGCGGGTAAAACGACGCAGTTCGGCGTGCGCGTTGTTGGGAGCAGGGCTTTGCGTCACGCGCAGAGCTTAGCTTGAAAATCGAGGTGGGACAGAGCCGCTCGTCAGTCGGATCGTGGATCGACGGAGCTACGCTGCGTGAGAGCGCTCTTCTACCGAAGAGGGAGCAATTCGACACGTTGCGCGCTAGGCTCGCACGGGTGTCCGGCAAGGACGTCGTGATCGCTGTGCTCTTGATTTTCGGGTTTGCTGCCTTCGTGACGGCTCACGTCTGGTTGGCAGCGAGGCTGATCATCAATACGAAGCCGCGGATTCGAGGGGTGCTCGCGCTCTTCGTTCCGCCTTTGGCGCCGATTTGGGCGTATCGCGAAGGGTTTCGTAAAGGGACCGTGTTGTGGATCGTGATGCTCGGCGTGTACGTCGTCGCTCGGCTTGCGGTGCACTTGTAGGGCGTGTGATGTGAGCCCATTCAGGTGACGAAGTTTTTGCGGTTTGTCTTAACGTGACAACGTTTCCGGAGCTTCCTTCACGTTCTTCTCCCAATAGAGCTGCCCAGCGCCGTCAGCGATCCAACGATCACGAATTTGTTTCGCCAACGTAGGATAGTTTGTCGCGACGACCGCGAAGCCTTCGACGAGACACGTGCCAGGGAACGATTGGTACGCAGCGACAGCGCCCATGTAGTCGTTGCGGCCAATGAGACTGTCGAGGCGACCGGAAAGAAGTTCTACGGAGATCGGACGAACATCGGCGCCAATAGACTGCGTCATGCGCACGCGTTCCCGGGAGATGACTTGGATGCCGTAGGCATCGGCAACGGGCGAGGCGTCGTCGAGGAACTTGGCCAGGCACGCTTCGGGATCGCTCGCCCCTTCCATCGGCGTGTACCAAAGGGTTGCGACCGCATAGTGACTCTTGCCGTAACGAAATGAAGCACGCGTGGGCGTCGCAGTGATGCGCGTACGTTGCCAGTTTTTCCAGTCCACCAACGGGATGTGCAACGTGTTCCAAAAGTCGCGACGAAACCCCCACGCCTCTTTGGAGAGACGATCGAGCGCCGCGAATTCAGGGTCGTTCGCGTCACCGCCAGGATTGGCCGCCGTGACCGTTTTGGGCGTGGGCGGTACACCAACAGGTTGCGTAGGTGCGGCAGGTTTGGCGCAAGCCGATGCGACGAACACGAAGGAAACGAGTAGCAGGCGACGCGAAAACAACATGCCGGGGCTCCTCGAAAGGAAGAAGAATAGCCGGCCTTGAGACGAGAGGCGCGTCGTTACAATGCAACCTCGCGCATAGAGATCCTGTTCTTGTCGAACACACCGAGACCCAGCTCTCCAGCAATGCGGATGTACGAAGGATCGCGACCAGCATCTGTCAGGGTCGGGAGGCCGTTGTCCTTACGCCACTGTTCGACGACACCCCAACCAATCACGTCCATCGCCACGGGATCCGTCGTCGCATACAGAGCTTCGTGCAAGACGCGCCGTTTGGCGTTCTTGTCGAGTGGTCCGCCGTCGTAGATGACCTTGAAACCATCGACGATGTGCAATCGCACGCGACTGCGCACGATGTCTTGCGCGTAAAGCTCGGCAATCTGAGGACTCGCGTTGTGCTGATGAAACGCGTGTGGATTGATCGTCGCCCCGTGCGTGATGTTCTTGAGGCACCCGGTAAAACCACAAATCGAGTGGTCTTTGATGAGCGCGAGATTGATGACGGCGGTGGCATCAGTGAGTGCCCGGACAAACTTTGTCGGAATGCCCATGACGCTGATTTCCGACATCGTCGCGTCACCGTTTTCGTGAACGATGGACGTGATGCCTTGCGGGACCGCCGGATCGAAACCCGTGTGCCGATCCCAAATACGCGTGCCTTCGAGAAACTTTGGGTACTGCTCGAAAATCACGATGTTCTGTGCAGGAACACCCGCCGCCATCACCCCACGTACGACTTCCAAAATGAGCTCGCGGTTGGTCGCCATCGTGGCGCCCTTCTGACCCGCAATGCCGTTCGGCTTGATCGCAACCTTGTCGTCTTTGTGGACGAACTTCGCAAACGCTTCGCCCAAGTCGGACTTGCCCGTCAGTTCCGACATCACGCGCTCGAGCATCAGCTTCGCGGCGCCATCAGTGGGCCACAAATCGTTCGCCTGCATCGTGTTCGACTTGGTGACTTTGGCGATCTTGCCTGGAATCGACAGCGGGACAAACCCTTGTGGAGGACGTGCCGCGAGGCCCGTACCGGTCGCTTCGGACGACGTCGAACCAATCAATGTCGCGGTGGCCAACGACGCACCGACAAAGGTTCGTCGAGACAATAGGTTCGTCTGAATGTCAAAGGAAGAAGAGGGAACCAGAACGTCACGCATGGGCACCTGCTCGCGAGGTCCATCGTAGCGCGGAAGGTCACGCGAGGCTGTCGGAAGATCTGGCGGCCGCCACCCTCCGCCATGGGAGCCGCCAGATACCGACACGTAAAAGCATCGAAACCAAGCACCCTGACGAGCAATCGCTACGTCATAACGCCGCGCCTGGCTCGTGGTCTCGAGTTTCGCCATTGCCTACCGTCCACAGAATGGATTGGGCAATCCATTTCGGATGAGCACCACCGGGGCACGCGGCCCATCGGTCGAGTTTGTCGTCGCCATAACGGAGCATGCCGATGTGTTGTGACTTGTCGCTGTCCACGCGCGCATCCGGGTCCACGGCGCCCAATCCACGTCGCACTCGCTCGATATCGCCCGGGGCGCCAGTTAAAAAAGACCACCCCGGTTTCGCGCCTATACTTTCGGCGTATTTCCTAAGACGCTCCGGCGTGTCCTCCTCCGGTTTGATGCTGATCGAATACATGAAAATATCGCGCCCGACGCGTGGTTCGAGCAGGGTCTGGACATTCCGCATGTTTCGCGTTATACCCGGACAGACTCCACGGCATAACGAATACATGAAATTGATGATGACGATCTTGCCGCGCACCAGGTCGTCGTAGAAGCGCACGCGTTGTCCTTCGTGCGTAAACAAGTCGACATTGGGAAAAAGGTCGATTCGGGCCATCGCCCGCAGCCTTGCGGCATCCGAGTGCCGCGCCAATGGCCGAAGCTGCCGCAACCCCGAGCCATTCTCTCCTCGTTATCCTCATTCAGGTTCCCCCCTTTTCGTCGACGATCGACTCCTCATTTTCTATTATTTCACGGAGCAGAGACGATGTCGAAACGTATCATCATCGAATGATCTTCGTGCAACGTATTATGGCAATGCATCGGGTGACGTCCCACGAAATCGCGGAACCGTAGGAATATGCGAATCTCCTCGTTGAATCCCACTCGCATTACGTCTTTGCGACCTTGCTCGATCGCTGGAGGTGGCAACCCATTACGTGACAGCACGATATGTTCCTCGAAATGAATGTGGACCGGATGTTGCCAACCGCCCGAGTTATTCTGGAGCACCCATATTTCACCCGTTCCTTCGACAACCGCCGCAGCGGCCTCTTCACAATCAAAGAAATCACCGTTGATCTGCCATTGCCCATTACCTATTTCCAAGCGCCACGTACGGACGACGGCAGCGTCGAGCTCGGCCTGTGATGGTCGTGGCACATCGTAAAAAGTAAAAGGCGGGGCCTTGCTCGCGTCGGCTACCTTGGGCAATTCGACGTCGAAGCGCAACAACGCATTGCCTTCGCCGGCCCCGAGTATATCGTCAGTTGGTCCCCGTCCATCGTTTTGCTCCAATCTATTTTCGAGTATAATCGACTTGCCGGCAAAGGCCGAGAAATCAATAATCACGTCCGCGCGCTCGGCGACTCCCAGCCGTACGCTGTTTACTTTGACCGACACCAGCAACAAATTCCCATCGTTCGATATTTGCGTGAATGGAATCACCCGATTGAGCTTTTTCGGGTCGGTCAGGAAGAATTCGTAGAATCGCTCCGGGCCTCCGATGATGCGCGGAAAGAAGTCACAAGGAAAACCATCGCTTTCGGAGGGTGTGTGCCCATTGTGCAAATGGGTCGAAACTTGCGGGATGCCAAAGCCCGGTAAGTTTTGTGGCAAATCGTTGCGGTTTCGGACGAGAATTGGCTCACCGTAACGAGCGTGGTAGGTCGGTCCAGGAAAAATGCCATCGAATCCACAAATTGCGGTCAGGGGCAAATCGCGGTGAAAACGGTGGGTTGCGGGTCGCTGTCGAATCTCGTAATACTTCTGAGGCGGAAATTTGTTATACGCTTGATGTGGCCACTGCCGCCCTTCACCTGGGAGCGGGGCGATCTGAGGTGTCGGCGAAAGCGATGTGACTGGCTGTTTAATCGGCGGAATCGGGAGCGAATCGACAAACGGCGTCGTGAAAGGACTCGGATTGTCCACAGAACCCCCAAACCCCTTGGCACTGACGAGGTAGCCTGTAGAACCCGCCCCGGCAACGACGGCAAGCTTCATGAATTTGCGCCTGTTCAAGTTTTTCTTGTATTGCATGAAAGTTCCCTCGTAAGCGAATGACATGTTCGTTTGTAGCTGCAGGGCACCCGGATGCGAGTGCCCTGCAACACGTGTGTTTTCGCGAATCTCGCAAAAAATCGCTACGGTACGCCAATACCGATCACTGGAATCACCCGGAGACCCGCGTTCCCACCCGTGTACGTCACCCGAACCT
>JANORL010000330.1:0-14606 GCA_031415295.1 Polyangiaceae bacterium
GCCACCGCCGCCACCACCGGTTGCGTCAGCGGAGCCGCCACCGCCACCTCCGGTCGTTCCGGACAAACGGATCGCGGTACGACAACACGTCAAACCTGATCAGGCCGACAATCCGACGGCGAGTCGCATCGGGGATCAAGCAAATCGTGTGGCCGAAGAATCCGTCGCGCGCATTCGATCGCACGATCAGGACCACGAAAAACCTGCGATGGGGGCGGTACGTAAACCTGCGTCGACGGGTGAGGGGAACGACGATCACGAGCACGTGGCGCAGAGCGAAGACAAACCCGGCACGCGAAATGCTCCAGGTGAACGAGCAACGCGCAGCGAAAGTGCCGAACACCATCAGCTCGTGCGCCCGCCTGTAGAGCCTTCGCCGCGTGCGTCTCTGCCCTCAGGCAATCCGGGCGCAGGTTCGCCAGGACAATCTAGTTCCCCGACAAACTCGTTGCCGGGACAAGTTCGTGGCAGTGCAGGCGGAGGTGGAATCGCTTCGCCCGACGTTGTTTCTGCGGGGCCAGGGTCTGGTGGTTTTACTCTGGATCCGGCAAACCCTGGTGGTGATGGTCCTGGTCCGAAGCCGAAGAAAAAGAAGTCCGGTGGCTCGTACGAGAGTCCCGTCAAGGTCGGCTCGATTGGGCTCGGTGCACCAGGCGAACCTGGAGCTCCCAACCTGAACCTGACGATGCCCGGTTTCGAAGCAGTCGTTGGGAAGGACAAACTCGCCCAAGAACGAGCGTCGGATGGTGCGGCGCGACGAAGCGCTCATCGCGGCAAGTGGGACAAGGGCAACTTCGGCACGTACAAGGCCGCGATCGAGAACTACGAACCAACGGTGAAGGTTGGTAATCAAACGTCTCTCAACACAGCACAATCGGCGTTCGCGACTTACCTGAACACCATTCACAACCGCGTGCATCCCATCTTCGCCGAAGAGTTCTTGGCGTCGCTCGAACGACTGCCCGAGGGGCATTCGTTTAATCAAAACCTCGTCACGCATCTGGAAATCGTGATCAGCAAAGACGAGGGCAAGGTCGTGCGTCTCGGTGTGACGAAGGCGAGCGGCATGACGGCGTTCGACATCGTCGCGCTCAACTCGATAAATCGAGCGTCTCCCTTCGGCAAAGCGCCCGACGCCATCGTTTCACACGACGGTAAGGTGTACCTGCACTGGGAGTTTCATCGCGATCCGTACGATGCTTGCAGCACGCGCAACGCGTATCCGTATATCTTGCCCGCTCCGAAATCCGGACCACCGCCGATCCTTCCTGTTCCACCGGTCGGTCCCATTCCTTCGGATGAACATCGACCGCCGCCGCTGTTGCCGATTCGTCCACGTTGAAGATGAAGAAGACGTCAGAAGCTTCCCCGACACGTGATTCGGAAGAACTGTCGGATGCATCAAAGCATGCATCGTCCGACGATGATCCTGCGCTCACGTTTGTCCGGCCAATTGCCATTGTCGCCGTTGTCGTGGTGCTCAGCGGGCGAGCGTTCGGTTCGTCGTTTCGAGGGCTGGCGGTTGGTCTTGGCAAACACGCCGAACTCTTCGAACTTGTCGGCGCAACTCTCTCGAAGGCCTTCCTGATTCTCGGCACGATCGTTTCACTCGGGCTTGGCCTCGCGATCTTGCGCGCTCGCGTCTCGTCGTTCGTGCGTTTCGCCGTGATCGTGTGCGGAGGCCTCGTCACGCTCACGACGCTGCCTTCCATGGCGCTGCGGATCTCAGAAGAAACTCTTATCATCAGCGGCAGCATGTCGTGCGCGCTCGCTCTCGTTGCGGCGTTGGACACGATGCGCATTCCGTTTGCCCGAGCGACGTCCATCATCGTCGGCGGGATCGGACTGGGTGGCGTGACGCGAGTGATCGCGATCGTATTGCTCACGCGCGAACGTGTGCCGAGCGGTTATCGAGTCATCGCACAAGCGGCGTCCACAGTAGGTCTCGTCATCGATGGGCTGGCCATGGCGATTGCCGTCGGGTTTGTCTCGTCCCGCAATCGTGGACCGTCGAGTCCCGCGACGATTGTCGCCCTGGGCGCAGCGCTTGTTGCTACGCGTGTGGCGTTGGGCGGCGCAGCGGAAGACGCCGGACTCGTCAGCGTTCTTTTCGATCGTGCATCACGAGCACTCATCGTTCGTCCAGAACCGTTGGTGTCCCAAGCAGTTGTGACATTCTTCGCGTTTGCCGCGCCCGCATTAGCAATCGCCGTGCTTGCGACGCCCACACTCACGCCCGCACTTTCAGGCGCGATAGCCCTCGCTCTGCTCGCCCATGGTGCGCCAGACGTTCCTCTTTGTGGACTCATGCTCGTGCTCGCGTCCCTGGCAACGATTCTTGCTTCGCGTGATGACCGCGGCATCTGGACTGCGATCAAGCGAGATGACGGGAGCCGTGAATCTTCTAGTGCTGATGAGCGCCGTCCTACGTCGAGCAACTGAAGACGTCGGTCGGTTGGCCTTTGGTCCATTGTCCCAAGGTCCCTTGTCCGGGAGTTTATCAGCCCCCATTGTTTCACCGCGGATGACCCCGTTCGGGGGTTCGCAAATGACCTGCAACATGACGTCGACACTGTTCTCATCCGCGAAGGCACGACATGCGTGCCGGGGCGGGCGGGTTTTGGTATGGAGAGGCCCGCATGGCTGTACCGCTTGAACCGATGGTCGAGGTGCCTTTGAACTCGGATGACGGTCGTCATCGTTCGGAGGGTCGTTCCATTGGCGCAATAGCTCGCGACCTTCTCGCGCTCACGAAGCCTCGGATCACGATCATCGTCGTCATGACGATGCTTGGTGGTGTGGTCGTGGCGAATCGATACGCGCGAATGATGGGTTTGCCCGATGTCACGACTGTGTCGGTCGTCTTGTCCCTGATTGGCACCGTGCTCGTCGTGTCTGGTGCCAATGCGCTCAACATGTACATCGAGCGCGACACCGATGGACTCATGGAGAGGACGAAGAATCGCCCGCTACCTGCGCATCGTTTGTCACCGGATGTTGCGTTGTGGTTTGGCCTCGCGATCTCGACGCTTTCGCTCCTGATTCTCGGGTTTGGCGTCAACACGACCACGACGCTGCTCGGTGCATTTGCTTTGTTTTCGTACGTTTTGGTCTACACGCCGTTAAAACGGAAGACGACGGCAGCGCTGCTCATTGGTGCTGTCCCCGGCGCCATTCCGCCGCTGCTCGGATGGACCACGATCACCAACAACATCGACGCACCAGGTGCCGTGCTCTTCGGCATCTTGTTCTTGTGGCAAGTGCCGCATTTTTTGGCGATCGCCTTGTTCCGCAGTGACGACTATCAGCGAGCGGGACTCAAGGTTCTTCCGGCCGAACGAGGCGAAGCGCTTACGCGTCGACACATCGTTGGGTACCTCGTCGCACTTCTGGCAGTGTCGCTGCTCGTCGTTCCTCTTGGAGTTGCAGGTCCCGTGTACTTCGTTGCGGCTCTCGTCTTCGGCGCAGCATTTCTCGTCTTCGGCCTGCTCGGTTTGCGAGCGTCTTCCGACGTGCGCTGGGCCCGAGGACTTTTCGCGTTTTCGATTCTCTACTTGATGCTCATCCAAATCGCGCTCGTCGTGGGCGCGTGAGCACTGCGTCGCTGACGCACGTGTTACGAACGGAGCCGAATGAACGCCGCTGAAATTGGCAGCATGCTCGCTCCGGTCAACGCACTGCTCAACGCGACGAGTGGAGCTTTGATTTTTGCAGGATGGTTTGCGATTCGACGCAAACGCGTCGAGATGCATCGGCGGCGCATGCAGGGAGCCATCGTCATTTCAGCGATCTTTCTCGTCACGTATCTCCTGCGTGTCTCGCTGACGGGCACGCATCGCTTTCCAGATGTCGGGTTTGTCCGAACGATCTACTTGTTCATTCTCTCGTCGCATACGTTGTTGGCGATGGTTGCGTTTCCTCTCGTGATCGTAACGTTTCGTCTCGCACGCAGCGGCAACTTCGAGACGCATCGCAAGCTCGCTCGGATCACGTTTCCCATCTGGGCGTACGTCTCGGTTACCGGCATCGTTGTCTACCTGATGCTGTATCAACTCGCGCCAAGGCTTGTTTCTTCAACCCCGTTGCCTTGACCGTGACAGACGCGACGAATACACCTCGCGCATCGTGCCCTCCCCACCAGAATCATCGCTGCCCTCCCAACCTTCTGCGCAGCCTGTAGGTCCGCTTCGACCGAAAAGATGGCTCTGGATCCTGATATTGCCTGTGTTCGTAGCGTTGTTCGCGGCGCGTATGTTGCTCGCCCAGCGTTTGTCAGTGCCTCCTGTGCTTGTCGAGCTGCCCGCCTACACGCTCACGAACGAACAAGGGCAAACGTTTGGCGCGGCGAACCTACGCGGAAAAATCTACATTGCAAACTTCGTCTTCACGTCGTGTCCAAGTGTTTGTCCTCGTCTAACGAAGCGCATGGCCGACGTTCAAGAACGCACGAAAGACCTGGGCGACGCTTTGCACCTCGTAACGTTTACCGTCGACCCTGAGACCGACACACCTGAAGTGCTTCGGGGATATGCACAAAAATACGGTGCCGATTCGAGTCGCTGGGCCTTCTTGACGGGACCGCTCAAAGAGATCGAGCCGGTCGTGGTGAAGGGCTTCAAAATGATGCTCGACAAGAAAGAGACGACGCCCGGCCTGTTCGAGATCGTTCATGGCGAAAGGTTCGTCTTGGTCGATGGCAAAGGCTTCGTACGTGGTTTTTACGAAGCAAAAGAAGAGGGCATCGAGGCGATCGTTCGTGATGCTCGCAAGCTGGTTTCGAACTAGCCGCCGTCACGAAACGACGTTCAGCCGCTTCATCATCTTTTGCAGTCCGAAGCGCGACAGACCGAGAAGCTTCGCCGCCTGCGTCTGATTGCCACGAGTGGTATCGAGCGCTTCACGAACGAGCTGCACTTCGAGAGCATCGACTCGACCTCGAACGTTCATGCCAAGATCGACGTGTGCTGTGGGAGTGAGGCTCGCGATCTCCGGTGACAGATGTTCTCGATCGATCATGTCGTCACAGAGCACGAGTGCACGGCGGATCTCGTTTTCGATTTGTCGGACATTGCCCGGCCACGCAAAGGACGCGAGGCGATCCATTGCGGCTCGGGTCACGCGCACGTTGGTCCGATCGTATTTTGCGAGCAGATGCTTCACGATCATCGGCACGTCGCCCGCACGTTCACGTAGCGGAGGAATACGCACGACGATGATGTTGAGCCGATAGAAGAGATCTTCGCGAAACGTTCGTGCTCGAACCATCCCCTCGAGATCTCGATGCGTGGCGGCGATGATTCGAACGTCCACCTTACGCGTGCGTTCTGTACCGAGTGGACGAACAACACCATCTTCGAGAACGCGCAGCAGCTTGGCTTGCATCGGCAAGCTCATCTCGCCGACTTCGTCGAGGAACAATGTGCCGCGATCGGCGGCATCGAACAAACCAAGCCGCGGTTTGTCCGCGCCGGTGAAGGCACCACGTACGTGTCCAAACAGTGTTGATTCGAGCAACGTTTCAGGAATCGCACTGCAGTTTTCCCCAACGAACGGCTGGGTAGCGCGTGATCCGTTGAAGTGAATCGCGCGGGCCACGAGTTCCTTGCCGCTACCGGATTCGCCCTGGACGAGCACCGGGACGTTCGACATCGTCACCCGATCGACGATCTTGAGCATGTCGCGCATGCAGTCGCTTTCTCCCACGATCGATTCGTACCTGAAGCGAGTTTCTCGTGACGAACGCGTGCGTCCAAGTTCTCGTTCGGCGACATCGAGCGCCGCTTCATTACGAGCAAGCGTCTCTTCGAGTTTTGCGGTGGCCCGTTTGGCTTTGCGCACAGCACGCGTGAGCAACACTCGATCACGTGCATCGGCAATGGCCAGTGCGGCAATCGAAGCGACCGCGCGTGCCCATGCGAGTTCCCGCGGGCCAAACGCTCCTTTGCGCACGCGATCATCTAGGTACACGACGCCAAGGGCTTCGCCGCGCGCGATGAGCGGGACGGCCAGCACACTGCGCAGCTTGAGCGCGTGAACGCTCGTATGAAGCGACGACAACTCGCCAGATGCATCGACCGCGACGACGGGTTCGAGTGCTTCGAGTGCACGTTGTGCGAGGGTTTGCGACAAGGCGATCTGTTCACCGCGAAGATCTGCGCGTGCCAAGTTGCGCGCAGCACGTGGTACCAAGCGGTCTCCCGCTCGAAGCAGCAACAGCCCACGCTCGACGCCAGTCCACAACACGAGCGCATCGACGACGCGTTCGAGCAGTGGTCGCAACCGATCGCGTTCACTGAGCGCAACGATGAGCCGTTCGAGTTCGCGTGCTTGTTCGTGGTGCAATCCTTCTCGAGGCACGAGCGCAGCTTGCGAAACCCAAGGAAGCGAGCGAATCGATGGCGCCAGATGACTGGGAGCTCGTGCAATGAGATCGCGCGCGGCATCGCCGAGTGAAGCGAGTAGGCGTAACGCGATATCGCCACGTCCTAGTTTGGCGGCGAGTGCATATCCGGCAGCGAGTGCAGGGCCACGTGCAGCCACGGGCGCGCTGGCGTCGGACAAACCAACGAGTGTCGTGAGCAGGCGTTCGGCAAGACGAGCGTTGGGCGTCTCTTCGTTGGGGGACAAACGTTCCATGCGTGCACGGATCCAATCGAGTCGTGCACCAGGTTGCAGGGAACTCGATTCCGCCATCGCATCGCGCACGTCGTATGTTTCACCATCCAAACTATCTGGAGCGTGCTTCACCATGCGCGCGTCAGCGCGTAGCGCGTCATCGCCACTCGTTTCGCCAAGCAATTCACGCGCACGTTTTGCGGCGTCACGTCCATCGTCCGATCCTGGAGACGAGGCATCGGCAATCGCCCAGAATGCATAAGCTTCGGCCCTCGTATCGCGCCCTTCTCGTGCACGCACGATCGCTTCTTTGGCGATGCGTATCGCGTCGTGACGTGCTCCTGCCGTTTCGTACGCGGCAGCCATCGCGAGCAACGCACGCGCGGCGTGCGCAGGTTTCCCAAGGTGCTCCCACAACAGAGCAGCGCGCCGAGAAGTCGAGAGCGCCGCATCGAGATCTCCGACGTCGACAGCCGCGGCTGCTTCACCAGTACGATACGTGGCCTCTTCGATGACGGCGCCGGCACGTGCCGCATGATTGACAGCCGTGGCGAATGCTCGTTGTGCTGCAGCAGGATCGAGCCCGTGCTCCACGTAGCCGCGCAAGGCGGACAAACGAGCGCGCTGCTCGTCCGATCGTGCGATCGCTTCACCTCGACGAATGGCCGTCAGTGCTCGATCGGTTTGTCCACGCTCCGCGGCGAGTAATGCAGTGACTTCTTCTGCCGCGCTACACGACGACTGCAGTGCAAGCGTTTCGGCCTCCTCGAATCGACGTTGGTCGTAAGCAATGCGGGCAAGCACCGCGCGTGAGGCGTGATCTGTCACGTCGTTCGTGATCGCTGTCGTGGCGATTTCGCGCGCAGCGTCTACGTCGCCTGAGCGACGAACGATTTCGGCGGCGACGGCATGGGCCCCGGCAACTCCAGCATCGCGGGCGCGTAGAGCAAGATGGCAAGCTCGGCCAAATTGACCCGAACGTCGCAAGGCGTTGGCTGCGGCGAGCACAAGCGTCGGTGGAGCATGACGTTGTCGTTCGACGCGTTGGATCGCGATCTGATCAGGCGGGACGCTCGAGATGGCGAGTGCAAGTTGCGCGATGTCTTCTGCGTCGAGTCGCGTGTCGGGTGAAGAGGTGCTCTCCCGCGTCGTTGCTGATTTGCCAAGTACCGCGGCTTCGACATCGGCGAATGTCCACGCTTCTGGTGGAATGTTTCGTGCGAGCCGTTCGAGTGATGAACCCAGCGTTTCTTCGTCGACGGATCCCAGTGTCACGATGGGCCAGGTAACCGCGACGGGTCCGGCGAGCGCTGTGAGCCATCGCGTCACGCCGTCAGCGTCGAGTGGCCCCAGCTCAATCGATGTTTTGGCGTCGAGTGTGTCTGGTAAAACCGTACGGACTCGAAGAGATCGCACACGTTGCAAACATGTGATTGCTTCACCGAGCCAACGTACGGTGTCTCTTCCAGCCGAAGCCTGCGGCGTGAGTTCGCTGCGACGAACCGACAAATACGTGGATCGAATACGACGCACATCGCGATCTGCGCGTTCGACTGTCGAATCGATGGTTGGAGTTCCAAGGGATAGTCGAGCGGTTTCCGCGACCCACAGCGCCGTGGGTCGAGCTCCCGGATTTTTCGCGAGCAGCGCTGTGCAGATGGTGTCGAACGGTGCTGGCAGTCGCGCGTCTCGAGCCGCATGGATTGGGACGTTTGCGGCGGCGACGACCGCATCGAGCAGTTCGGCAATGACGATGCCAAGTGCGACAAGGTCTCGCGCTCGGGCATCTCCGAGGTCCGCGTCCGCGGTCGCGAGGTAACGCGGTGTTGCTCCTTCAATGGTTGTTTCATAAGCCGGACCGGACAACCCGAGATCGATCACATGCGCGCGATCCATCGCATCGATGATGATGTTTTCGGGCTTGAGATCTCCATGGGCGAGACCAACGGCGTGCAAATCAGCGATCGCTTCCGCCACGTCGTGCGTGATTTGCAGTGCTGCTTCATGGCGATCGGGTTGAGTCTGTCGAATCCAATCGCGAAGGCTTCTGCCTTCGATCCACTGAAGGGCGACGAATGGAACCGTCGCGAGATCGTCGAGGAAACCAACATCAACGAGTGCGGGAAGGTGAGGGGAGAGCGCGAGCAGCGCGTGCGTTGCTTCACGCGCGAGGGCAAAACGTGCGGCATCGTCGCGGGCGATTTTCAGGGCAACGAGAGTGCCCGCAGAGGTTCTGGCTTGCCAAACCTCAGCGGCGCCACCTTGTCCGGCGCGGCGAATGCGATCGAAGATTGGTGCAGTCAACTGGGGTGGCAATGAGCCGCTATCCATCGACAGATGAGATGAGCACGGTGCTCGTAGCTGTCAACGGAGGTGACGTAGCGTCGTCACGTTCCGGTGCACACTGGTGGCGGCGTCACTTCGAGATCTTGGCCCGCGTAACACGTTTGCTCGGGTCCCTTGCCGTAGTTCGCCGAAACAAACTTCGCGAGGGATGCGGTGTCGATGCACGTCGCTGTATAGGTCGCGCCCCACGCCGTCGCAGCAATCGGCGTCTCGAGGTTTGGATCGGGCGTGAGTACAAGGCGCGCTTTGGGCGTGCCTCCGGCGGAGACACACAGCGGATCGCCAGCCGCTTCGTCGAAAATTTTCTCGAGTGCCGCGACGACTTCGGGACACTCTCCATCGCATCGATACATCAGCACCACGGCGCCATGCTCTAGGTTGTGGACATACATCTCGCGAGGAACAGGCAGCGTGTACTTTTTGAATGCTGCCCATTGCCCCCAATGATCGCCGCCGCTCGGAGGGTTTGTCGCATACGCAACAGGTGTACAGGTCGCAACGTGAACCGCTGCCGGGATGGCGATGTTCGTTGTCATCACGACACGGCATTCCGTTTGTCCCGGCAACGGAGGCGCGGTTGGCGTCAGGACTTCGGTGTTTGTCGGACCGGATGGGGTGGTTGGTTCGTCACCGCTGCAACCCGCGATCGGGAGGGTCGAAACGATGAGCCACGTCGTGCAAATTGAAGCGTAAACGCCGCGAAGCAGAAGCATGCAGCAAGCGTAACACGCGTGATGAGAACGGCGCTTTCAGGGGCAAGCGGGTGTTTGGGCACCCGTCGCGATCCAAGTGCTGAGCGCATCCACGCTCGCTTCGGGGATGGCGTAGATGTCGTACGGAGGCATCGGTAGCCCGACGACGACCGACGCTCTTAGACGATCGAGTTCTCCAGGGGCGAGGTCGTCCGCGGCTGGAGAACGCGCGTACGTCGGCCCGATCAGCATCTTGTAGAGCAGGTAGCTGTTGCCCGCGTTGCCCGCTTCGATCTGCGGCATCGAGCGACCGAATCGACGTGGCTTCGTGTCCGGTTCGTCAGCGTTGCCGCCCGTTTGCGTCTGGTTCGCGACTCGACCAATGACGGCACTGATGCGATTGGCGCCGCTGAGATCGAGGCCCATCACGCTGCCGCCATTTTCGATCGCGCTATGACAACCAGCACAACCACTCGGCAAACTCTTCCGGACAGCACACTTGCCCTTGCACGCATCATCCATGCCGCACGACGCCACGCAGGCGCTCGCGGTGCAGAACAATTCTTCCGACACCGTACGTTTGGCGGCGTCGTCGAGTGCAGGATCCACGGGACCGCCAGGCGGGTTTGTCTTGGCCGTCGTGAATTGCAAAACGACATTCGATGCCAAGGACGCACCATCGAAAGCGCGGAAACCAGATGGAGATGTTTCCGTGGGTGCGAGGACGGTGAGCCAGTACTTGGTGTCCGCAACGAGCGCAGCCATCGTCGGCAATCGATACGTCACGATGCGTCGTACGGGATCGTAGGTGGGCTCGAGGAAAACCCCGTTGGCGCAGTCCTGGATGGTCGGAACTGGATCCGAGCTCGACTGAAGGCACATCGACTGACGAATGGCGTCTTCAGGAAGCAGGAAGCGATCGAAACGCAGGCGCACGCTCGACGTCGTTTGCACGAAATCCGTCGCGGCAGCCGCGGGACTTGCCGGTGTGAGCGTGATGGTCGTGGTGTTTCCACCGGCGTCGACGCCGATCAGCGTGGCGTCGACGAGGTGCACAGGAGGCGCGTCAATAGGTTGAACCTCCGGCGAACCGACGTCGCATCCGGCGAGAAAAGCAGCGATGAAGAGGGAAACGAGAACGACGAGCGCGGAGGTTCGAGGCGTCGTCGTTCTAGAAATCAGCTCTCGGTGTAGAGCTCGAGTTGTTCGCGGACCGCATTCTCGGTCACGCCCGTTTGGATGTGTTCCTTGAGGCAGTCGGCCAGGGTGATCAGCATGTCGTCGACCGACCCCTGATTCTCCATGAGCTTGTGCAGAAGCGCTCGGGCTTCGCGACCATCGTCCTCGCGCAGAAAATCGCGCACGGTCTCGAGCGTGATTTCGCCTTGAAAATCGAGGTAGATGTTGTCGAGCAGGTACTTGATCAGTTCCTTCACGCCCGTTCTCCTTAACGCGTAGGGCCACCAGCAGCGAGGGGGCACCCGGTCGACTCTGGCTATACCCGTCGCTAGAAGGACTGTGCAAGGAATATGTGGGTTTACATGGCCCGCTGAATGCAGAGCGTAGGCGGGTAGCTTTCATTGGCAGGCCCCGACAGACGCGTCGTTCGACTGATGGCACACCAGGCAAGGACGGGGGTTTCTCGCGAACGCAGTTCGACACTTGTCTCGGAATCCGACCGGATGAGGATTGACGCCGTGACCGCCTGAGAGGCCCTTGGTCGCGTGGCACGTCGCACAGTCGCGTTCGGTGTGGCACGAGACGCAAGCGTTCAGGTTTCGCATCGCTTCCCACGCGTGATGGTTTGGCCCTCGAGGACCGGTGGTGAATTCTTCCGGCGCCGGATGAAATCGTCGGCCAGCCATGCGATTTCCCGCAGCCGTGTCGCGCGCGACGCCGACGCGCCTGTGACAATCAGCGCAAAACGTCTGGAGCTGATGGCAACTGACGCAGCGGGGATTGTCCTGACGAGCGCTCTGCGCGTGCATCGACATCCAATCGTTTGGATGCACGTTGCGCGGACGAACCCGTCCGTCATGACAATCGGTGCATTCGTTTTCCGTATGGCAACTGCCGCAAAACGCACTGTCGTTTGCTGCAACAGCCTTGTGACGCTCGATGAAATCCGCCGTGTGCGCAGCGTTGTGCATCCACTGCGGAGGCACGAGTTTGCCCGTGGCGAAGGTCGTCTGCATACGACCGTCGTTGCGCGCGGTGTGACACGTGATGCATTCGCCTTTGGCTTGCCCTTGCGCAGCACCACTCATGTTGTGGCACGAGAAGCATCCAGCCATTCGCGGGAGCTGACCTCGTGACGCGCTTTCGAGTTCACCGACTTGGCCGTGACACTGTCCGCACTTGATGTTGCGATCGATGTGCTTCTTGTGCGTGAAAACAAGGTTGGCGTTTGGAAGGACCATCTGCGCCACGGTTCCATCTGCGCCAGCTTTGTCCCCCATGTGGCAGTAGACGCATTGACCGTTCGTATCGGTGCCCGCCTTCACGGCCTTCAGATCCGAGTGATCGATGTCGTGACAACTGTCGCACTTGGTCGCCTTCGGCATGATCCGATCGGAGACCTTGTCGCTCGTCGCAGCGTCATGACAGGACGAACATTCCTGCTTCAGCTCTTTGACGTGCTTCTTGTGATTGAAGCGAATCGTGATCGTTTGAGGAGGAAAGATTTCTTCACTCGGCATCGGTGTCGCAGCAGTTCCCGGAGGCATGAAAGCGAGCGGCACCTCCGCGTCGTTCGGCATCGGAAAACGTCCGCTTTGATAACCACCAGGCGGTGGAGGCGTAGGTTTCGGCGTCTCGACTGGAGCGTCTTCCGTCGTGTCGGACGGGGGCGTTGCTTCTTCAGCGGATGCGCCCGGACCAACCAGACCCAACAGCAGCGCCGATATGCAAGCGAGGGCGACCCACCATCCAGGAAGCGGTCGAGCGTCCTTGCGGTTCATTCGAGGCTGTTCTGATCGAGCCGTTCGCATCATCCACCAAGCCTCAGATTGAGAACCGCCAGGAAACGGAAACGCTGTCCGACGAGACGATTCATGTCGTGTTCCCACTCGATGCGTACGTCAGCCGGTTTGACGGGACGTACACCGGCACCAAGTACGTAACCAAACGACGTCGCGCCTCGATCGGGTCGCAAAGGATCATCCCAGTTGTACAAACTCACGCGCGCGAGCGTGAGAAATCGGCCGCCATCGAATCGCTTCTCGCCGTTGACGTCGACGCCACCGCGATGACCACGCGAACCCGCTTGAAGCATGCCGCGAAGACCGAGGTTGCCTGTTCCGAAACGATAACGACCAGCGACATTACCCATCGCATCAATGACCGTCGCGGTTGCGCGATTTGCTTCGTCGCGGATGAACGGCTGAGCCGTGGCCGGATCGATTTCTTGATCGCCGCTGCATAAACCGGACGCCGCACATTCTTCGGCGCCGAACGTGTCGGCGTTACCTTCGGTTTGCCAAAGACGAACCCCGCCTGAAGCTGAAAAATCAAACTTTCGCGAAGGCATCGCCGAGATGCGCGCCGTAATCGAGGTCATCGGACTGTGCGTGAACCAGTTGAAGATCGAGTCCGCATCGAACGTGGGCACGAAGTAATCGACGTCGGCTCCGATGGTCGTGCGTGATCCCGCGTAGGCTTCGACGCCAGCGTTGAACGACGCGATCATCTGGTTGTAGAGGTCGTAGGTAAAAGCGCCTTTGATCGCGCCCAGGGAACTCTTGTTCAAATCGAGCGAATAGCCGAGTCGATCCTGTGACACCCGCGTGCCCTTGACGGTGCGGAATCCACCTTCGAGATCCGGGAACTGCTGCGTGACGGACGTGCCGCGGTTGTAAACACGACGATACGACAAGCGTCCGTGGATCCAGCTCGGTCCGTTGCTCTCGAGGTTGACCCCGAATGCCGGCGCCGCTTGTGCGTACTGATAAGACGGGTAGTCCGTAACGCTCGGTTGATCTGCTGCCGTGCCAAACCCGACGTGGTTGCCACGCCAAACCCCAGGTCGTTCGAAACGCGATGTCGACAGAGGCAAACCACCTCGTTGCTCAAAGCCACCGTAGACTTCGGCTTGCACGAAAAATGGCGTCGTGATGCGTGCGAGCGCTCCGTCGAACGACCACCAACCCAACGTGTCGACGACGTATTGGCGACCCGCGCGAAATCCGAGCAAGCCTTTGAAAAGGCTGCGACCTTCGACATACGCGTACATGAGATCAACTGGAGCTTGCTGGACTCCAGGGACAAACCTCATGCCAGGACCTGCTTCGGTTTGATAACTCGTTTCACCACCGGCTTCGGCACCGCTGAGGTGACCGTTGATGCCAAAGTCGGCGTCGAGACGTACGCGAAGAACCGCAGAGAAGTCGGCTTTGCCAGGTGTGTAGTCGCCTTGCAAGTTGTAGACGCTGAGAGACAACGTCTGCATCAAGCGGCGCCGATTCAGAACCGTGTCGCCCCACGGATTTGCGAGTTGATAAGCCTGTAGCGCCGTTTCACTACGCACATCGAAGTCGAGTGCTCGAGCTTCACGCGGAGCGACGACGACCATGAATGCGGCTGCGGCAAACCCCGCCGCGCTTACGCGCAGAAGGCGTGCCAATCGTTGTGCCCTCACCTCTGCGATGCTCGCTTTCCGTCGAGTTGTACTGCAGTGGTACGCGCTGGTTCATACCCAGCTGCAGTTAAGTCTTCGACACTGCCCGAAGTCTCGAGGCAGTAGCGATCCTCAGCGAGAGCAGGGGTTGGTGTCAACAGGGACCGGCATCGTCTAACACCGGCACGAGTGTCGTGGCTGTTTGGAGGCGTCACGTGCGGCTTCATGTAAATCGCGCACGGGTTTAAGCGGTTGGGTGAGTGGTACCCGAACGAGCGCGTGTCGACATTTGCACCATCGCCGCGACTTTAGAAGCCCTTTAATTGATGAATTAATCG
>JANORL010000331.1:0-8978 GCA_031415295.1 Polyangiaceae bacterium
CCCGAGCGTTTCCCAATCGAGCCCCCTCCCCCGCGGCGCCACTTTGCGCCTTTCCCATTTAATCCCGCTCACGTCAGCCGCCACTTTCCCCCTTTCCCATTTACGCCCGCTCACGTCAGCCCCCACTTTCCCCCTTTCCCATTTACGCCCGCTCACGTCAGCCCCCACGTTCCCCCTTTCCCATTTACGCCATCTCACGTCAGTTGCGCGCGATCCCCGTTCACATTTGCGGCAACTGACGTGGGACGGCGAAGTTCCCCTTGCGATCAGGTCCCGTCTTCGTCGTTCTTGCGTTTTTTGTGCGACACATCCAAGAAAAAGCGGGAGACGTATTCGCGCTGACGTGGAAAACGCCCATCGATTGCTGCTTTTGTTTGCGCCAGTTTTATTGCGCCATCGGCAACGAGCGCGACGCCTTCACTCTCGAGTTTCGCCAATTGCTTGTGTCCAGTTTCACGCTGGTCGATCCACTTTTCTTGCAATTCCACGCGATTCTTCAAATCAGTCTGAATTTGGGCCTTGTCGTCAAAATCGGGCACCTCGTCGAGTCGACTGATTGCCCCAAGCACGAGGTTGGGTTCTTGGCGATGCGGGGCGTCGGTCAATTCGTTGATACGCGTTCCGAATGCGTGATCGGCAGCCAAGCCACTTTTGCCTTTCAGACCGAGTTTCGTCCGGGTATTGCCGCCGCGAACGCCGCGATCGAGGATTTCGTCACCGAGCTCGACGGACGATTGAAACAAATCGCCATCACCAAGGGTGAAGTCTTCAATGGCGCGATGTTTGGCAACGAGGGCGAAACGCACGGATTCGAGTTTTGCGGCTTCGGCTGCGAAAAACGCGCGATCATCGGCTGTGCGATCGATATCGACGGTCGCGGCGGATTTTAGCGCATTGCACGTACGCGCGACTGCTTTACACATGAGGAAAAGGGTAGATGTGGGGCCTGCGAGCATGGTACCTCCAGAGAGGGTGCGAGGTTACGGGAGAAGGAAAGAGGCGGTCAAGGGGGAAAATGAGAAAAAAGCACGTCTGGTACAGAAGTCGCTCGTTTGCCGGACTATGGATGCTCGAGAAGGCGCCATTCAGGGGCTTGGCCGAAGGAAAAGAGCGTGGTAGGGTCACCGCATGCAGCTCGAAGTGATTTCAGCCAGCCGTCCCTTTCTGCTTCCTGATCCGCATCGAGACTCGGCTTGGAAAGGGCTCGATCGACTTCAAGTCACGCTGTCGACGAGCCCAAACGTACCTTCTTCGAGCGATTGGACCCTGGAGACGGCACTTGCAAAACTGTCGGAGGCTGGGCTTGCATGTCGTCATGTCCCAGGCGACCAACTGCGAATTCTCGGGGGGCTGTCCAGCATAATTAAACATGGAATGACGATTTACGAGTACCCTTTTGCGATCAACGAAGAGCCCGATGGTCGCTTTGGGACGACAATCGTCAGCGCACGCGGATTTCATGACGAGGCACTCAGCGTGCCGACGCTCGAAGACGCAGCCACCAGAATCGTGAACGTTTATCACCGTCGGGGGATGGTTTCAGCGGCGCGTCAGAGTTGAAACGCATCTGCGCCCAAGGCGTACCGCATGTACCGACGACGCGAAGCAACTTCACGTATGGTTCGCCAAGAATTGGCAATGTCCTCGTGGGGTCTGGGGTTGAAACCCCATGAAAAAGAAGACAACCCTCCTGCGGCGATCTACGGCCTCGTCGTCCACAACGCGCTTACAGGCAGTGCCCAGATGTCTGGTCCAAGCGCGGCGTGCTCGAGTCCCGTATGCAGCACGATTCCTCGGACAAACTTGGCGCCGATCGCTTCGGATAATGCACGAAGTCCCTTGGTATCGCGAATACTTGCTGATGACGCAGATTTGACTTCAATGCCCACACAACGACCCGCCGCATCTTCTAATACGACGTCTACTTCTTCGCCCGCATGCGTGCGTAAATGATGCATCGATATGCGGACAGCGCTCCACGTCGATTGCTTCCGCAATTCCATCACGACGAAGTTTTCGAGCAGCGGTCCCATCATTTCACTCGTGGAAAGCCGTACTTCGTCATCCACGCCGACGAGATGCGCAGCAATGCCACTGTCTACGATATGGAGTTTGGGAGCGCGCACCAAACGTTTACCCAAATTGATGCTGCATGCGGGCAATGGTTGCATCAAGAAAAGCGTCTCGAGCAGGGATATATATCTTTTTAATGTTGATTGGTTGAGCCCTGTGGAACGACTTATTTCCGCAAAATTCGCCAATGATGACGTTCGTGCTGCCAATAAAGCCATCAGACGCGGGAGCACCGTCAAACCTTCGATATTGGCCAATTCTCGCACGTCACGCGATAACAACGTGGCCAAATACGACCCGAACCACGCCCCTCGTCGCGATACGGACGCACGTTGTAATGGCTCGGGAAATCCCCCTCGAACAACACGTCCGAGCAATTCGCTCCTGGCCATTCCTTGTTCGATTTTTGGCGGCCAGTCCGCAGAAAACACAGCATCCACGAATCCATCGCGCCTCCCTTCTATTTCACCCTGCGACAATGGCCACAACGTAAATACATCCATCCGCCCCGCCAAAGACTCCGACAAACGAGGCAACTGCAAAACATCGGCTGAGCCTGTCAGTAAAAATCGTCCGGGCGTTCGATCGCGATCCACTTCAGCCTTGATGGCCCGAAGTAACCCCGGCGCTCGTTGCACTTCGTCAATGATGACTCGGCCACGAAGTCCACTCACGAACGTAGTGGGATCCTCGTTTGCCGCCGCAAATAAGGTCGGGTCGTCGAGCGTCAGGTAACGGGATGCCGGCCCTTCAGTCGGCAACATTTGAACGAGCGTGCTTTTGCCAGTCTGGCGAGCTCCGTTGACCAGAACGACTGGGCTGTCCTTCAACGCTTCGAACAGAGATGGCTTGATATTTCGCTGAAACACGGAGCGAAACTACTGCATCAGTGGTTGAAAATCAACCACCTTGTGACGGATTTTCCAGCAGCCCTTCCCTCACCCCAGTTACCTCTCCGCGCATTGTTGCGCCGCGCCCCCAGCCTCAATTTGCGACGTTACCCCTTTGCAAAACCTCGCAACTCACGCCCGTTGCAACGTTTTTCCCTCGTGGATCAACCGCATCGCGCAACTCCGCCTCATCTTTCCCAACATCCTGCTCGCGTATCATCCCAACGGTGCTATCTTCGCGCGCCGCCGTGACAGATAACCTCATCGCGCGCCAAATCGCGCGCCGCAAAACCTTCGCCATCATCTCGCACCCTGACGCTGGTAAAACCACGCTCACGGAAAAGCTCTTGCTTTACGGAGGTGCGATTCAGCTCGCTGGAGCGGTCAAAGCCAAACGCGACCGGTCCCACGCCGTCAGTGACTACATGGAGATGGAACGCGAACGCGGGATTTCCATCCAATCGAGCGTTCTGCAATTTCCTTATTCCGGGCATCTTCTCTCGATCGTCGATACACCTGGACACGCAGACTTCAGCGAAGACACCTACCGAGCGCTCATGGCCACCGATGCGGCCATCATGTTGCTCGATAGCGCCAAAGGTGTCGAACGACAAACCAAAAAACTATTTCGTGTCTGCAAATTGCGCAGCATGCCCATTTTCACGTTCGTCAACAAAATGGACCGTCCAGGGCGCGATCCTTTCGACTTGATTGGCGAAGTCGAAGAAGTGCTAGGTATTGGTGTTTATCCTATTACGTGGCCCATTACGTCGCAAGGCAAATTCAAAGGTGTTTATCATCGATTGACGCGACAAGTGGCCCTTTTCGAACAAGTCGCACACGGCGCCGAAATCGCTCCGATGGCCGCTCATAATCTCGATGATCCGGCACTCGTGGCTGCCCTCGAAGAAGAAGGCGTCAAACAACTTCGCGATGACATCGAATTGCTCGATGCAGCCGGTGATGCGCTCGACCCGGTCAAACTCGCACGTGGCGAAGTGACTCCAATGTTTTTCGGCAGTGCCATTACGAACTTCGGGCTTCCGCAATTTTTGGATTCATTCGTGGAAATGATGCCCAAGCCTATGCCCCGCATGAGCGACAAGGGCGAGATCGAGCCGGAAGACAAGCGATTTACAGCTTTCGTTTTCAAGATTCAGGCGAACATGGACCGAGCGCATCGAGATCGCGTGGCGTTTCTCCGGGTGTGCTCGGGTCGTTATGAACGAGGGATGAAGGTTCGTCACGTACGACTCGAACGCGACATTCGCTTGAACAACCCGGTGCAATTCATGGCCCAAGAACGGACGCTTGTGGAAGACGGGTTTGCCGGAGATATCATCGGCGTCTTCGATCCGGGAATCTTTTTGATTGGCGACACGATTACCGACGGGCCAACCCTTCGATACGCGCCTCTGCCGCAATTTCCACCAGAATACTTTGCGCGCTTTTTGATGGTGGATCCAATGAAACGCAAACAACTCAAGAAAGGCCTGGAGCAGCTGGCACAAGAAGGAAGCGTGCAGCTTTTCCGGCCCCCCGAGGGGCGTGAAGGCGAGGCGATATTGGGCGCCGTTGGAGAATTGCAATTCGATGTGGTCAAACATCGACTGACTGTCGAATACGGTGTCGAAGTGCGTATCGAACGCTTGGCGTTCAACATTGCGAGGTGGGTCGAAGGCGAACCATTACCACTCGCGGAGCTTGAAGGGCAACTGTACGGGTATGGCGCTCTCGACATTCACGGCCAAGCGGTTGTCCTTTTCAAGGGCGATTGGCAACTCGAAACGTGCGCCAAAGCATTTCCAAAAGCGCGTTTCGTGGAATTGGGTGGCGGCACGTTGGAAATGCCGCACGGGGATTAGCTGTCGATCCCAGAAGTTCGTGTGAGTGCCGCACGAAAGACACACCATTCTCGACCCGAACCGCCGACCCGGGTTAAAACCCGGGTCTCTACATGACAAAGTACTCCGCTCCGCGGAGCACTAGCGTCGTCGTTCATTGCGAGAAATGGTGTCTCCTGCGAAATCGATGACGATTCTCGATAAGATCGCAAAATTCGAATAACGCCAGTCCTGAACGGTAGTGAAGGACTTCGTCATGTGGAGGGGTGGATTTTAATCCACCCCGTGGTTGCAGTGCTCGAGGGCGCCTTGGTTCACCCAAGAACTCACACGAACTTTCGGACGAACATCTGGGAAGAGCGGCTTTGGGAGAGCGCAATTCTGCAATGGGCCATGTCAAGCGTTACAACGCAGCTACCCGTACCCAGAATTTCGGCTCGTAGGTGAATAACGTTTTCACTTCCGACGAACCCATGATGCCCACGACGATGGGGGAAAGCCCGAGTTGGAAGTGCGAATTCAAGGCCCAACCAATGCCTACCTGAAATCGTGCACCGATCAAGTTCTCCGGTTCAAAGTATTTGGAGTCGAACCTGATCCGCGAATAAAACGGCGCAACCGCGACCTCCACCTCCGTCCGGCGACTAACGCCTGAAACGAATCGCAAGGGAATGCTCACACCGCCAATGGTGGCATCACCCGCCATGACGAACGTGCCTCCCAAACCGAATTCAAAGCGTCCTCGTGTTGAGACTTGAACACGCCATGCCGCATCGAAGTCGATGGTTCCGCCATTGGACACGCCAAACCTAGGCACGATGTACAAACCCAACGCCAAACCGATACCGAGTCGTCGAGCATTTAGCGCTTTCTGGTGATCGGCCTTTAGATCATCGGCCTCGTCGGTCGGTGGTTGTTCGTCATTGGCAGGTTTTTGGGGTGGTGGAGCGCCCAGAGGTGGATAGGGGTATGGATACGGATATGGCTGCGCGCCAGGCTGCGGTGGATATGGTTGTGCTCCTGGCACAGGAGGCGGTGGAGGAATGTTTGGCGCGGATGAACTCGCGGGCGGCGCTGGAGGCGGCGCGGGTGATGGCGTATTCGACGACGAACTCGTCGCGACCGGAAGTGGCGCAGACGAACCCGTACCCGTTTTCGACTGCGCATTAGCGAAACTGGGCGTCGCCAGAAGCATGGACGCCGCAAAAACCGCCGTCAACGTTCGTCGCGATTCACGTTTGGCATGCCACACGAAAACCCCAACAGCTACGACAAGTCCAATCGATACCCATTGCGCGGTGCTCACCGCACCGTACATACCTCGGGACCCGTCACCGCGAAGTGTTTCCACAAAAAACCGGCCCACGGCATACAGTACGACAAACGTGGCAAAAACCCGGCCGTCTCGTTTCCCTTTCACGAGCCACAACGAAGCAATCCCTGCGGCGATAACGCCAATGGCCGCTTCATAAAGTTGCGTCGCATGTACGGGTAAACTTTCTCCATTTCGCGTTATCCATCCGAGCGACGCATGATCGACGGCCGGTGGACTTCCCGCAGGAAACCGCATTCCCCAAACACTTGCAGTAGGTTTGCCGTAATCGCAACCCGCCAAGAAACAACCTACGCGCACGAATCCATACGATAGTCCGCAAAGCGGCACCGTTCGATCCAAAAATGGTCGCACCTCCGCCCCTCCTCGTCGTAACACGACAATCGCGCACAAAGTACCCCCGAGAAATCCCCCATAAGCCGCTCGCCCTACGTGCAGAAACGGTCCCCACGATAACGTTGCAATCGCCTCAGGAAGCACACGTAACCATTCAAAGACATACCCGCCCACGAGCGCACCGACATAGGTGGCCAATAACGCTCGTTTTTCGACACGCGTATTTGCCCCATCACGCTCGGACAACCTCATCGTCACGGCCGCCCCAAGAAGCGCAGCAATGCCCACCATCATCATGTAATCCGGGGCAAACCACCCGGGCAAACCGTGACGTTCAAGCCACGTGATGAGGACACTTCTCATGATCGCCTCCGGCCACGAAGCCACAAATACGCCGCGGGAGCGACGAGCCAAAGCGTCGAGCCAAACGGCGCGGGAAGCGGCGACTTTTCCGATGCAGGTTTTACGCTACACTTGCCGCAACTCTTTGCATTTGAACTAGTATTCGAACAATTGTCGTTGGTGTCCGAACAATTGTCGTTGCATTGCGACCAATCATCGTTGCAGCTCGAACAATCATCGTTGCAGCTCGAACAACTGTTGTTCGAATTCGAACATCCGTTGCCGCAATTCGAGCATGAATCGCAATCGACGCCATCACACGAACTGCCCGATCCGCTCGATGGTTGCGGAAGATATCCATCGCGTAAACAGATATCGAGCAAGTCCATACACGCGGCATTTTTTACGAAATCCACAGCCTGTTTGCGAGTCGTAATCGATGTTCCCGAACAAGCTGCGCCAGCAGATTCCATACACACACGCACGTCGTCGATACTCATGAGCGCCAATACGCAAAGCGCTGCGGGATGCGATGCATCCTCGTTCACCCACGCGCATTCTTCCGTCGCACTGGTGAACGTCGGATCCGTCACCTCATGCGTACACGACGTACCGCACACACAAGTTTGCTGAACCTGTTGTGCACATTCGGCAATTGTTTCCGGAAGGTTGTACGGATGATAGTCGACCGTCAGCGGGTTTTTCTTAGGCGTTTGTCCCGTCGTCAAATCATTCACCGACACAGGAGCGACCATTTCTTCTTCGAGCGCCGACATCGCCACGAGCCATGAAGCATTGACATAGAGCTTGTCCTCGAATGCCCAGGCCCCAAACGGCAATCCCGTTGTGCGCACCATTGTTTTCGCATTGGTACGTCCTGACAATTCACGCAACCACTTGCCCGCTCGCCCGCGCAACGCTGTTTCTTCGAACGGTGCTGTCTGTGCCCCCGGACGTCCGCGAAGAACGATCGGGCCCACTATCAATCGCTCCAGCGTCTCGTCGTCAATGTTTTCACCGTGCACTACGAATTCGCTTGGCTCGGCCACCACTTCCCCGACAATCAGCGCATCGTGTCCCTGATCCTCGCGCACCTCGTCGGCTACCCGCGAGAGCGAATCAATCGTTACTGTGTCGGGCAAATCGAGTGTCGTCGCCCCATCTTCGGCAAAGCCGGCAGCGTCGAGCCTCCGAGCAAGGTCTTGTCGATTCTCGAAAGACAAACTGGCCACGACTTCGGGGGCTGCACGCAACGCATCGCGCAACGGCAAGTCATCATACGGCGGAGCATCTTGTCCACACCCGACAAGCACGAGTGTCGTTGCGATCCACGTTGTGCGTGCGTTTGTCCACCACCTATGACCGCTCATGTCAACCCCCCGTCCGCCGTTTACCCGTGATCGCATTCGATCCGTCATTTTGGCGTCACTTTAATAGAGTATCACGAGTAACTTCGCCAAGAAAAGTCTTTTCGCGTCCAAAATGTTGCTCATTCGTTCGTTGACACCGCGAATTGTTTTACCCACGCACAATGACTGTACGTGCATACCCAAATCATGCGATCATGCGCGAGAAGCACATCGAGCGAATTCTCATGATTCCAGCGCAAAGCACCGTTGAGTTTGAACCTCCTGATACGACCGTTTGGCGTTTCGAGGGCGATGTATCAGAAAGCGTCATGCGTGAGCTAACGCATCGCGAAAGACGGTTTATTGACGGTAACCCGTATCTTTTGAAGCTCGTCGATATGACCCACGCTGGAAATATCTCTGCAGGAGCGCGAAAAGCAGGGGCAGCAAAGATTCACGACGTTCCGGTATTGGCCGTGGCTATTTTCGGAGCGAATTTTGCAATTCGCGTGATGGCGAACCTCGTCATACGCGCGGGGTGCATCATGCGCAAAATAGACACGGTTCCTACGCGGTTTTTCATAACGGAAAACGAAGGACGCGCGTGGCTCGAGACCAGACGAGGCGAAATAGAAGCCAGCGCCAAAACGCCAACATCACGTTGAGCCGTACGGCGTCAGCATTCAGTGGTCATTCACCGATTGGCAGTGGGCATTCATCAATTGGGTGTTCATCAAGCTGTGCGAGCGCTGCGAAGCTAGAGCACCGTTCAGTTTGCAAACTGGCAAATTTCGGGGGGTATGGGGGCGGA
>JANORL010000332.1:0-4600 GCA_031415295.1 Polyangiaceae bacterium
CGTCGCGCTCGGCCTCGTGCCTACGGCATGCGCCGAAGGTAATGGGACCGATAAAACCAGCGCATCGTCTACGGGATCAGGGACAGGCGGTGCCGGCGGCGAAGGTGGAAATATTTTCACGGGTGGTAATGGGGGCATGGGTGGAACGCAATTGCCCTGGGATCGCTGGATCGCCTTCGATTCCGATCGAGAAGTCTTCAACCGCGATATCTACGTTATGCGACCCGAAGGCTCGGGACTCAAACGCATCACCACGGAAGCTGCCACCGATCGAGAACCTGCTTTCGCCAACGATGGAAAGCAGATCGCTTTCGCATCGGATCGCGTTGCAGCAACGATGCAGATCTTTATCATGACGCTCCCGAGTCTCGACGTAAAGCAGTTGACGAACCGGCCGGAAGGCGCGGATCAACCGGCATGGTCCCCCGACGACAAGACCATTGCATTTCATAGTGGAACGGCGGTTTACACCATAGGGGTCGATGGAATGGGGGAGAAGAAATGGTTCGATGGCCCGGACCTGGTCAATGCGTTCCAGCATCCGACCTTTTCACCAGACGGGATCTGGATCGTCGCAGATCGCGGTAATCAAATCACGGCGGCAAAACTCGATGGCTCATTCCAGAAAGACATTGCGCCCAATGTCCCCAATACAGTGGCTATGCCGACCATTGCGCCAACAGGCGCACTCTTTGCATTTACGACATTTTGCAATGAAAAAAGCATCTGGGTTGCTCCCTTCAGCGGATACATGGGCGACGCATGTGCCGTGACGAGCCGCTTGAGCCCTATGGGCCTGTCCGCGAGCCGTCCTGCTTGGGGTCCGCTTGGATTTGTGGCGTTCGAGGGTGGTGCGCAAGGTTCCGGGGATTTGTATATCGTGCCGGAAAAAGGAGGCGCCGCGGTGAACGTCACGAATGACCCCGCGGATGATCGAAACCCGGCATGGTCCCCCCCCGAGGGCGCGGATATTCCGAAGTAGGCGGAGCGTATTGCCCATAGGCGCTAAGATAAGCTTTCAAAACACCATTGCGGAACGGTTGCAAGTAAGTTTGTCTCGAAACGAATTTCGTTGAAGGTCAAACCAAGCGCATTCGTTGGAGGTCAACCGAGTTGTGTTGTGTAAGCGATACGAAACGAAGTGGTCCAATGAGCGCCAGGGGCGAGTTCGACGAGCCCTTCGCGATTGTGAAAAGCGTCGACGTTGCAGGTCATCGGTTCGATGGCGATGCTGGTTCGTGCCGGCGGCGTGAAGATCTGAAAGAAGGGCAATCGTTCTCGCGGTGCCTCGATGGTGAGTGTACGGCCTTCAGCACGGAGGATAACGCACACGACGGATTCGATTGGCGAGGCGGCAAAGCAAGTATCGAGTTGGGTTTCTCCGAGCAATCGTCCGCCTTGGTTCTCCTGGTTGTTCTGAAAGTCCGAATACATTGATCGTTTGCCCGTGGGAATCATGCGTTCGTCGATTTCGATGCGTTCGCAAGGTGGTAATAACAAACGGTGCTCGTTTGCCCGTGGAGCGAGTCGAAAATAAGGATGCCAACCGAGGCCGATAGGAATGCTCTCGGTGTGTTCGTTGATTACGGAAAACGTCGCGCAAAATTCGCCGCGAACCGTGATTACGAAGGTGACGTCGAGGGTAAACGAAAAAGGGTACGCAGGGTTTTTACCGTCGGCAACGAAGCGCGAGGTTATCGATGCTCGTTCGCGCGTGAGTTCAATTCGGTCGACTTGAAAACATTCGTGACGGACGAACCCATGAATGGCGTTGTTCGTGGAGGTGTTGTTGATGGGAAATGCGTAATCGTGGCCATGCCACGTATAACGACCATCGCGGAGGCGATTTGGAAATGGAAAGAGAATGGCGCTTTTGCCCCACTTTCCAGCGAGAAGTTCGTCCGGTGTATCGTACCCATCGAGCACATTTGTCCCGGAAAACCGCATTTCGGTAACATTGGCTGCAACGGCGGGTACGATATCGAAGCCATGTCCCAGTTCGGGGTGGTGGAAGCGAAATCTGCGGTAGGGGCCGAAATCGGATTCTTCGAGGCGAAACATGATCGATGTTTACTTTCCTGTTCGATGATTCCGCAAGCAAAATCGTTTCGAACGAAAGACTTGCGTTTAGGGAGCGGGTCGTGCTTTGCTGGCGGCTACCATGCTTGTGCGTGATTTTCCGTTCGTCGTGCTTTTACCGGCCCTCATCGCGTCTTGCAATTCTTCGCGAGGGCCGACGGATTCAGTCGATGCAGCGGCTCCTTCGGCGTCCACATCCGCCTCTGTTGCGCCGCAAGTCGAAGTCAAGCCTTTGAAGCCAACCTCGCGTGAGGGGTCGTCCCTTACGCGCGCGCCGCAAGATGATGTGCTTTTTGTGGCCGATGAAGACCATCGCGCCATTCGAATCGTTCCTTTTCCCGTGAACGAAAACTCTGTCGTCACAACGATTGAACTTCCTGGGCGTCCCGCGCAAATCGTAGCTTCTCGTGATCGAGTATTCGTGACCATTCGCGAAATGCCCGAAGGCGGCGGTGGCGTACTGTTTTTTCAGCGTGATGGAAAGGTCGGGCTCAAAGAAACGTCGCGCGTGTCGATTGCCGCGGACGCTTGGGGCATAGCGCTCAGTCCGGATGAATCGTTCATTGCCGTGACGAGTGCCTGGGCGGCTCGGGTATCCATTGTGGATTTGGCGACGGCCAAAGTACGATCCGTCGTCGAAGTCGCACGTGAACCGCGCGGCATCACCATATTGCCAGATGGAAAACGTGCGTATGTATCGCATCTCGTCGGTGCGGCTATTACTCGAATCGGCGATGTGGATGGGCCAAGTCCCGTTGTGAAGCAATTCGAATTGCCAGCGGCATTTTATCGAGGCCGAGTCAATACCGGTGCAGCGCTTGGGTATACGGTGGTTTCCAGTGTACGAGGCGAACGATTGTTTTTTCCGCGTCACGCATTCGGTGTGGCAATTGGAGATTGGTTTGGCGCGGCGGCTATTGATGTTTGGTTGCCCGGAACGGATACTCCACTCGTCCCATCGGCCTCGACCATGTCTTCGAACTCACCACCTAGGAGAAACCTGCTGCGAACCGTCAATCAAACCGCGGACTCCTACAATGAGGAGTTCGACTACACAAGTGGTCTGGAACCAGGCGCAAATGCATTCATTCAACCGCGCGCGGCGGTGTATCGATCGACGGAGCGCACCTTGATTGTCGCGAGCGAAGGCACGGATAAGCTCGTCGAATTCGATGCATTGATGCAAGATCCGACATTGGCCGAGGTCAACTCGTACCGGATTACGCAACACGAAAACAAGTTTTACGACGTCGCGACGACATGTGGTGCACCGTCGGGCATAACGTTGTCCGCCAATGAACAAACGGCGTATGTCTATTGTCGATCGACGGATGATTTGGTGGCTGTGCGGCTCAACAGGCGAAGATTTGGTGGTGACACGGCGCCACCCACGTCTGTGCGACTCGTTGAACGGAAAAATACGCCAGAAGATGAATCGTTTCAGCTTGGGCGGGCATTGTATTACAATGCGACGGATGGCGTTACGAGTGGTTTGTTGTCGTGTGCTGGTTGTCATCCGGATGGGCGCGACGATGGGCACGTTTGGCACGAAATACACTTCAAGAGCGTCTCGTTCCAGGAGGATTTCGTGAATTTCATGTCGGGGATGGATTCGTTCGATGCGATTGGCGACCGAGCGACCATGAGTATGGGTTATGGTTGCGGCGGTCCGGTGGCGTTCGAGATTCTCGATACCGCGGAAGATGACCATGAAGACGTTACGGGTATGGGATTTCCGCGCCAAACCCCGATGCTCGCGGGGCGTGTTGCTGCACCGGGACCGTATGGTTGGCACGGAGAAAGCGAAGATCTGACCAAGCGCATCGTGGATGGTTTCGGTTTGCATCGTTGGCGTTTGGGAGACGGAACCCTGGACAATCGTCGCGCGCGTGCGGGCCATTTGGCAAAATTCTTGCGTGAAGGCCTCGTGGCGCCCGAAGCAATCAAACGCGAGCTGAACGACGAGGAGAAAAAAGGTAAAGCCATTTTCGAGAGTGAAAAGGCTCAATGCTCACGATGCCACGTACCAGGGACGGGTTTTACCGATCGCGTCCCTATTCCCGTGGGTGACCCACCCAAGCTTAAAGGGTTTGCCTCGGAGACAAACATTGCGTTCAAAACACCATCACTGATGTACGTGCGTGGAACCGCTCCGTATTTTCATGATGGCCGATACGAGAGTTTACTGGCGCTCGTCGAGAAAAACCCCGACACGATGGGAAAAACCATGCATCTGTCCGCGGAAGATAAAAAGGCGCTCGTGGCTTATTTGGAGACGTTATGAAAAAGCGCGTACTTTTGCGAGGGATTCTTTTTTCCATGGCGGCGATTTCCGGACTCGCGATGTGCAGTGCCGTCGCTTCGTTGCAATCGGCATCGGCAGCGAGTCCCGCGGCGTCTGCGTCGGCATCGGCATTCGCAGCTACCTCAGCGTCGGCGAATGCTCCCGTTGGACCTCCAAAGCGTGAACCACTCAGCGAGCTGCTCGAAAAACAAACCATTCCTACGACGGCCAGTAAGG
>JANORL010000333.1:0-4176 GCA_031415295.1 Polyangiaceae bacterium
CTCCGTTTTCGTCGACGATCGGGTCGACGTCGTTGGCCGTGAGTCCCCTTGCGGGGTTTGTCACGCATCCCGAACAGAGCACCAAAAGTAGCCCGAAACTCACCGCAGAATGTGCCATGCGCATATGGCCGGGGACATTACGAGAAGTCGGCGCTCGTTCATAGAAAAAAGTGACGTTGTTCAAGAAATTTTGGTCCTTGTCAATACGAATGCCAGCGTTGCGGTCCATTGCTCCGTCGAAACGTGTTTTTCCCAAGGATACGTCTGGACAACCGACCGCTGGTGCGCGACAATCCGCGCCCGATGAAGACTCGACCCCTGTTCGTGTTGTTGGCGTTGGCCACGATGGTCGCATCTGTAGCTTCTTGTCAATGCTCGCGGTCGAAGCAGCAAGAGTTTACCGAAACGCCGGCCAAACCTACGCTCGTTGAACAATCCTTCAAATTGGCAAACGGTCTCGACGTCGACATGATTACGGGGCCTTGCGGAGATTCGGCGGCGCTTGTCGTATCGTTTGGCGCGGGCATCGATCACGATCCGGCTGGGCGTTCGGGAATGGCTCAACTTGCGGCGCGTATCTTGGCGACGTCAGGCGCGCCGGGACGAGCTGCACGAACGGTGGAAACGGGCAGTGATTATTTGATGTATTCAGTGGTCGTGAAGGGGGATCCGTTGCTGGACGAACTGGATGAAGTGGCGGCATGGATGTCGCAATCGCAGCGGTTGCCAATGGAAGCGGATCTGACACGGGAGCGGACGCGGCTCTTGGAGGAGCTGGGGAAATTGCAAGGCGACGACGCGGCGCGTACGGCGGTGAGTTTGGCGGAGGAAGCCGTGGTACCGACGCGAGGTAATGGGAAACGGAACGGAATTGTAGCGGAAGTGGAAGCGATTACGCTGGGCGAGTTGCAAACGTATTGGCAAGGGCAAATCAAACCGGGTAATGCACGTTTTGCGATCGCGGGCAAGTTTGATGCGGAAAAAGTTCGCGCGCGTATCAATATCGGGTTTGCTTCGCTGGCGGCAGGAGCGCCGCCCGTTTTGCGTGACCCGGGAGACTCGACGGTCAAAGGCACGTTGGTGATGGGCGAGAAACCGTCGGCGGTCGCGATTGCGATTCCGGCGCCCGCGTTGACCGATGCGTTGTATGCGCCGTTTTTGATGCTCGTATCGCGCTTATTGGAAAAACCTGCCGAGCCGCGAACGTGGCAAGTTGTATTCGATCCGCTTCGACGGTCCGACGTGTTGCTCGTCACGGGACTCGTGGGACAAACCGAACAGCCCGAGCCTGCCGCTGGTCGTATGCGTGACGAAATGGCAAAGATTGTCGGAGCGCCACTTGCATCAGGGGACATGATAACAACGAAAGAAAGGTTTCGGTCCTTTCTGACGCCGCACGATTTGGATCCGGCAACGTGTGCGAAGGACGCCAGGGCTTTTGCGATGGCCCGAGCTCGGGGGGCGCAATTAAAACTGGATGCACCGGCGCTGACGAAGGCGCTCGATGGTATTACGAAAACGCAGCTCGAAGAGGCGGGAAAACTTTTTGGAGCCAAACAAAGTGCTGCCGTGATTGCGGGCGGCGCGATTCGTTGAGGGCCGTGTTGTATCGGGGCTTTATCCCGTACTGCAAACATGCGCCTTGCTAGGAGCGCTCCGGTTCAGGTACAAAGGGGCTGCCGATGAAGACGAAAACACCCAAGGCATCCAAGAAGCAATCGCAGCTATTGAATCTGACGATTCGAAACTTTGCGCATTTGGAGGAGGTGAACGTCACGCTCGGCGACCTCACCGTATTCGTGGGTCCGCAGGGGGCGGGCAAAAGTCTGGCGCTTCAGTGGCTCAAGGCTGCGATGGACGGTCGACAGATTGTTGAGGCGCTCAAGGCTGCTGGGCATCCGACGGACAGCCCCGACGTGCTGATTGACCTCATCTTCGGCACGGGAATGGCCCCTGCGTGGCGCGAAAACGAGACCGAGGTATGGCTGGGCCGTAAGAGAATATCTGCCAAGGGTCTTGGGCGAATCGGGGACGGCAGAGAGCACCTGTTTTTCGTCCCGGCGCATCGTTCGATGCTCATCAGTGATGGCTGGGCCGCGCCATTTCAGAAGCTCACGTCGGACACGCCGGCGGTTGCACGTATGTTCAGTCAAAACCTCTTTGACCGTTTCAGCGGCAAAGATGCAGAAACGCTCTTCCCGCTCGATAAGCGGCTAAAAAAGGAAATCCGCGACAAGATCGATGCCGCTATCTTCCATGGAGGCAAGGTTGGCATCGAGAATGACGCGCAACACGCTCGGCGTCTCCGTTTGGTTCACGGGGCGATGCATTTGCCATTCATGACGTGGACGGCGGGTCAACGCGAGTTCACGCCGCTTCTTCTTGGGTTATACCACCTGCTCCCGTCGACAACCGTGCGCAAGCGAATAGAAACCGATTGGGTAGTCCTCGAAGAACCTGAAATGGGCTTACATCCGCAGGCGATTACCGCAATGATGCTGCTCGTTCTCGATCTATTGTGGCGTGGTTATCGCGTCGTGATTTCGACGCACTCTCCGCACGTGCTCACGATGTTATGGATGATGCGGCGACTCCAAGAACACCACGCGCGCTGGCAGCTCGTCTGCGAAGCCTTCGATGTAACGAAGTCGCAGCAGATTCAAAAGGTCGCCGAGGCGGCGCTCGAGAAAGACTACCGCGCCCATTTGCTCGATTTTGGGGCCAATGGGAAGGTCACGTCGACGGAGATCTCGGAGCTCGACCCAAGTTCGGAAGACGAGCGTATTGCTGGTTGGGGCGGATTGACTGAGTATTCGTCGCGCTTTGGGGATGCGGTACGCAAAGCCGTCAACGAGAGTGAATCATGACGAAGGCAGCGCTAAAAACGCCTGTGAGGTGCGCATTGCGTGAGAACTCCGCGCTACAGTCTTCTGTCGTGGATGGCCTTGGCGCGGTGAAGGCGAAGGACACGAACTGTTTCGATGTGAACATCCGTGCGGACTTCGCCGATAGCCTCGACGCTGACGAAGCGATGAGGCCGGGCCGCGATCGAGAGAACCGCTGGGATTACCTGCTGGGCCATGCACCAAGTGGCGAAGTGGTTGCTGTCGAGCCGCACACGGCGAAGGAGGACGAGATCAAGGTCGTCATCAGCAAGCGGGCGGCTGCGCGTGAGCAGCTCAAGGAGCACCTGCGAGATGGCGCAAGGATATCGAAATGGCTGTGGGTGACTGAGAAAAAGGTTCGCTTCGCGAACACGGAGAAAGGCAAACTCCGGCTCGACCAGAATGGCATCGAATTCGTCGGTACGAAAGTCATGGCGAAGCATTTGCCGGTGGCTGAGACATCATCGGTGACTGCGGCGAAGCCCAAGCGTAAGGTCGGCAAATGAGCGACCTTTCGCGCTCTGCCAGGCACTTTTCCAAGTGACAATTCCCGATGGTCGATGTCGAAACGGTTGACGCGTCGGTTCCCGTCGTGAGGTATAAAATGAAGACAGTATTGAGATTTTGCAGGGCGCTTATCGGCGTAGGCATGCTGCTCGCTTGTGGCGGCTGCGAATCGGTTTTAATCGTTCGTACCGTTCGACGGGACCATAAACCCACGGGTACCGATGCTTATGTGTAAGGCCGGTTCTTGCTCCAATCGAACAATGAAAACGGCGCTGCGTACGTGATTGGATGCGAGGACGGCAACAGGTATCAGATCCGTTTTCGTCGCGACGCGCCCGCCATGGCGTTCAAGATCGCCCCTTCCAAGTGCTCGTTGTACGCCGTTATGTTCATTGTTGATGGAGATCTTAAAACCCAGCAACGCGATATCCCCCAAGCCAATCGGGTCAATGTCGAATTCAGTCCGGGGAAAGCCCACTACTTAGGTGATTTCGTCATGCACGCAGGTACCACCGTGGAGACGAACTACACCATGCCGCATGAAAGCATAATTCGCACCCATTGGAAGCTCGACGACTTCAGCGACGATTATCAATCGACGACTCTCGAGATGCAACGCCTTTATCCAAATTTGGCAAACGTTCCAACAGAGAAGCGTTTGCTGGTCGAAACATACGCTCCGCCACCATTGCCATCACCGTAAGCGTCGCCGTTCACTAGGTGGTCAGAAAGTAGCCTGCCAAATCGTTAAGGTCAGCTTTGGGGTGTTTGATTTCTTGGCGCT
>JANORL010000334.1:0-2613 GCA_031415295.1 Polyangiaceae bacterium
CCATCACGCTTCTCTTGGGGCGCATTACAACAAGTTATGGGCACGGATGAAGCCCAAGCTCGCCATTGTGACGCCATTTCAGAACGCGACTCGGCCAAACCCTCCGCGGCCGCGACGGATTGCGTCGCTTGCAAGCTCCGCCGTTGTGGCGATCACGTCGCCGCCCAAATGGAAACCCAAGCCCGACATTCCCCAGCCATTATTCCCCGTCGTACCACATTCGGGTTTTAAGCCAAAGAATGGCGTACTGTCAATCGCTGTCCTTGCGTCTCCGCTGGCCATCCGCAATGCCGTTGCTGTATCTCTGGATGCGACGGGAGCCATCAAGCAATTCGTGCTCGCGGGGCAAGCACGAGTGTACACATGACCCAGCGGTTCAACCACGAAGTTTTGCTCCACGCGCGCCTTGAATTAGGCCTCACCCAAGAAGGTTTGGCCGCGTCGGTCGGCGTCGACGTCCGCACGTATCGTCGTTACGAATCGGGCGAAGTGAACGAAGGTGGGTTTGTCGTACGTGCACCTGCTCGACGAAAGTTGTTGGAAAAACTCTCGGACGAACTCGGTCTGTCGATGTCCGACCTCGTCGTCGAGTCATCGGCACCTGCAGCAACGCCCGAAACGCTCTACCGTCCCGAATACGCCGCAACGCTTCAACGCGCGCCTCATTTCGTCGGCCGTGACCACATCATCGACGACCTGTTTGTCTGGGCTACGAACAGCACAGCTTCACCTGGCGTTGTCGCCATCGTCGGCGTTGGTGGATCCGGAAAAACCGCGATTGCGGAACGGCTTCTCACGGCTATGGGCGCCGATTCTCGTCCCCATGGCATATTCGTGTGGAGTTTTTACGAAGATGAACGCACCGAAGCGTTTCTTGCCCATGCCGTAAAATACTTTTCTGGTTCGGACACTCAACCCGGCGAGCGTCTGGAAAAGCTCGAACAAGCATTAGCTAGTGGTTTGCCGCATTTGCTGGTGCTCGATGGCCTTGAAGTGGTGCAAGCGCAAGGAAACGATATGCGTGCGCATGGGGAATTGACGGATCCGTTGCTTCGTCGGCTGCTGATAACATTAGCACGGGGACTTGGAGCGGCACGAGCGCTCGTGACGTCAAGGTTTGTCTTGGGCGATTTGACCGCGTGGGCCGATACCGGCGTTCGCACCATCAAACTCAGTCCATTGGTCCCAGCTGATGCGGAAAAACTATTGCGTGCATGGGGTGCAACGGGAGATGCGTTATCCTTGGACGATGTGATTGCCGCATCCGGTGGGCATGCATTGTCACTCGCGGTTACGGGGTCGTATGTCGCCACGTTTCTCGGCGGTGATCCCAGGCCGCTCGATCCAGACGATTTGTCCGAAGCCGCGCGCGATGATCCATTGGCGCGACGTTTGTCTCGGGTTTTGTCCGCTTATGCCCGAGCGTTGGCAGATACCGAACGAGACATGTTGGCACGTTTGTCCGTTCTTTCTGCCGGTGCAGACGAATTGGCATTACAATCGCTGACCAAAGCTGCTCCGCGTGTTGCTGGTTCTCTCGCTGGTTTGTCGCTAACCGATCTACGTCGATCGCTGGCGCGTCTCGAACGTCTTGGATTGGTTTTTCGTGCCAGTACCGATCCGCCCCGTTGGTCGTCGCATCCGTTTGTCCGTGACCACTTTCGTTCGTTGCTCGGCGCGACGCCTTCCGCTGTTCGGGCCGCCGTGCGCGCTCCTCATCAAGGTACGCTCATTTTTGCGCCACGGCAGAAGCCGAACGAAAGAGACAAACTCGACGCGTACGAGGATCTGCTCCGCCAGCTTATCGATACCGGACAAACTTTGGAGGCGTGTCGTGTTTATTTACAAACATTGGGCGGGTTTTCCCATTTGGGCCTTGTATTGGGTGAAATGAGTCGCGGGGCGCGTATGTTACGCATGTTTGGCGAGACAGAGGACTCGTTATCGTCGTTTGGGGCATTGCCCGTTTCGTGGCGAGCGTCGTTGCTGTATGAACGAGGTCTCTATGCTGGAGCATTGGGAGACCTTTCGTCGGCCCTGCGTATCTACGATGAATACAATAAACTCGTCGATGGACCGCTTGAACCTTCGCATCTCGTGACGGGTCTACGCACGCTTGCATATACCGAACGATTGTTTGGTGATTATGCGTCCGCGAGAACGCATGTATCGCGCTCTATCGAACTTGCCGATTCTCTTGGACTTTCGGCGCACGTGGCTCGAGGTGTCGCACTTTTGGCTTCTATTATGCACGACACGGGCGATGTGCAGGCGGCACGTGATGGATTCCGACGGCTCGAAGTTATGGGGGACGCGCGTATTGCACGACGCGGTTTATGGGAAGCCGAGCATCTTTTGGCGCTTGGTGATGACGATGCAGCGATCGAAATGATATCTTCGAACGTCGCGACGTGCGAGAAGTTTGGCTGGGCAGGACACGTGGCTCATGGAAACGTGTTATGGGGACTTGCGCTTGCTGCAAAAGATCCCGTACGAGCCGAACGTCTGCTTTCGTCAGCGCGTTCCTGGGTCGTGGTTTCGGGGGAAGTCGAAATGGCCGTTCGTGTGCACGAATTGGCAGCTCGTATTGCTTTTGAACGAGCGGCATTGTTT
>JANORL010000335.1:0-5734 GCA_031415295.1 Polyangiaceae bacterium
TCCACGCTTCCCACGTGAACATTTTGCCGATCGACAGGAGCGAACGAACGTCCTCTCGAAGGCGTTTGACGACGACGTCGCGCTCGATTCCGTGCGGCCCACATCGGCGAGCGAGAAACACTTCCGCCATGCCGCCTCCGCCGAGCCGGTAGACGAGTTTGTAGAAGCCGGTTCCGACGGGCAGCCGTTCGATCCCGTCGGTTCGTTGCGGGAGTGTGTTCGCGTCCGGCAACGAGTTTGGCCAACGTGTCGTACGCGTTGGAGCGGCGTGGACACGTCGCTTGACGGTGCGCACGAACTTCAATGCGCGTTCGCGCCGTCTCCGGCGCACTCTGTACGCTCCCCTTTGCGGCACAACTCCATCTTGATGCATGCCCGCTTGCTAGTCAGGCACTTATGTAAGCGTGCTAGCAGTTTTTCCGCGGGGTTGGTCGGGGCGAAACGGCTCCGTCGTGGGCCGAACGAGGTAGCGAAGTTCGAAGGGTGTGACGACGCGAAGAACGATCGAAAGCGCAGCGTAAGTTGATGCGCCCGCGACGATGGCGACCCACATTCCAAACGAGCTGCGCACCACGTAGACGACGATTGCCATCAATGCCGTAGCGATGAACACTGCACGTACGCGACGTATCGGTATCGTTCGGGCAAACGATGGCGTGATGGCGAGTGCCGTAACGAGCACGCCAATGGATACGACGAGAGCCGTCACTGCTGCACCAAACGCGCCGTACGTCGGGACCAACCACCGATCCAGAACGACAATCGCTACGAGCGCGGGCAGCAAAACGGCACCCAGATGCCCTTCTCGCTTTCCCGCAACGAGGGGCAACGACGCCACGTGAAATGCAAATGTCGCGGGAACGTGCCAGGCGAGGATTCGCAGCGCGTGATCTGCGCCGACGAAATCGCAACCTCCGTAGACGAGCTCGATGATGTCGGGAGCGAGTAGACAAACGCCGGCTCCCATCGGAAGACCGAGCGCTGCGGCGACCACGATGGCCGTCTGATAGAGGCTCACGAAACGGGCTGGATCGCGCGCGTGAAGGCGTATTCCCACGGCAAATGCCGCTCCGAACATCAAATCGGAGACAACTTCGAGTTGCTCGACGAGAACCCATCCAGCACTGAAAATTCCAACGGCTGCTTCATCACCGAACCATCGAAGCAGAACACGATCGGACTGACGAACGGCACCAAGCAACGCGCCGACGATGCCAAATGGCAAACTGTGTTTGGTGATCGAAACGAGTTCCGAGAAGCTCGCGGACAAACTCGGGGCGTACAAACGCGAGCGAAGAAAGTAGTACGTCAGCAGTAGTTCGATGAAGTTACCAACGGCGAAAACGATGGCCGCAGCAACGATGCCGCGGCCCATGGCGATGCAGATCGACGCGGATGCCAGGACGAAAAGTCGCGCGGCCAGTTCGACATACAAGATGTATTGAAACCGCTCGTGCGCCTCGAAGCTCAACCACATCGTCGTGTAAAGCAACGTGGCGAGTTGCGACGCAGCGGCGATTGGGACGAGCCACCGCGCGCTGCCTTCATGCATCGCGCCCGCGACCAACGCGACGAGCGACAAGATGATCGCGCCCATCAAGCCGCGAATCACCAGCGCGGAGCCCAAGTGTCGCGGTCCCAGTTCTGGACGTATGGCGATTTCTCGCGCGACGTACCCGCGCACGCCCAGCCCCGCAATGATCGATGCGATCGCAACGAACGCGAGTGATGCCTGAAATTCTCCCCAAGCCGCAACGCCGACCGTTCGTGCGAGATAACCGACGAACACGACGCTGAGAACGGCCATGACGCCTTGTTTGGCGATCATCAAACCGGCGTTCAATGCCACGCGTTGTGCCCCGTGCATTCCGTTTGTCCTTCCGGAACGACACGCGGTGTTCACGAACGCCCTGAACGTTCACGTAGCCACGAAACGCGTGCCTACCGCCGATGCGGTTCAAGGCTTAGATGCACGTCCGTGGCCAACGTCGCCCGCTTCGTGAACAAAGAGGAATCAACGATGTGCGAAGCAAGTATGCAACAAGTGCATACGCATCGGCATTGTTGGAGCGGGACACGAGACTCGAACTCGCGACCCTCAGCTTGGGAAGCTGATGCTCTACCAACTGAGCTAGTCCCGCCAACTTCGATGCCATGCTTACCGGAGTCTTTTGCGTTTGGCAAGCGTTGGACGATTTCACGTTCCCTGCTGCGTGCAGGGCGAGCTGGCATATTCTGCCCGTCGTGCCGGCCCGATCGACTTTTTCCCGAGTTTGTCCCTGGATGACATTCGCCCTTTTGGCTGCTTGCGGAGGAACCCAAGGGGGCGCGCAAACACCAGCCGGGGCGGATGGCGAAATCTCTTGTCCCGCACCCGTCGGAACGATCGCGCGCGAAAGCTGCGCCGATATTTCCGAAGACTTCGGTGCGCTCAACGTCGACGGTGCACTCAAGACCGCCACAACAAGCAAAGGCTCCGAGGAACGTATCGAAGCAATCCACGCCGCTGGGGATCTTGCTACGAGGCTAAAGGACCGTCGCGTCGAACTATGCAGTCAATACAACGCCTGCAAGATGACGCTCGCCGAGCACAACGCCGAAGATGAACGCCTAGCTGCGCTCATGGCGGCGCTCATCAAACTCTGGGACGAACGAAAGTTTCTCGATAGCGACGGCGTTGGGCAATTGCACCAACAAGTCAAAGCGATCGCTGCAAAACTCGAAGGACAAACCGTCGATACGCAAGGAGCCGTTGCAGATTCCAAACCGGCGGTCCTTCGAGTTCTTGGTGACAAACTCAGTCAAGTCACTGGAGCTGGCGCGACGTTTTCCGCTGCGTCAGGAGCGATCACCGTATCGGCAACGACAGATGGACCACGTGACGTTCTTCGGGCAGGCGCCACGGAGCTTCGAGCATCTGGAGCAAGCCGCTATTTGATCCGTATCGCGGGCAGCTACACGCCCGCTTCGCCGGCGGTCATCAAACCAGGTGACGACTTGACCGTCCGCTTCAAGTACCGCGCAGCGCAAGCGGGTGACGTTTATGTTGCTCTGCGGTCTTTCGAGGATCCTGACGCAGGAGAATCCACGTCGACCATCGCGATTGCCAAAGCTGGGCCAGGAGAACAACAAGCAACGCTCACCGCGGTGCAGGGCTCGAGTGGTTTCTACGTTGGGTTGGGGAGTCGCAGCATTGCCATCGAGTTTGATGATGTCGAAGTGGTTCGTGGAGGCTCGGTCATCGCGTCGGCACTCGCTGAAGCACCCAAAGAAGCGTTGGTCGAATCGACGTGCTCCGTGGGCAACACCAAGCCCATCACTGGCACGGGATCCTTCGTTTGCCGATCGGGAACGACGGATGCCATCACCATCGGCAAGCCCCGTAGTCATATGTTCATCGCCGTTCGAAACGGTACAGGCGACGATCGCTCGATTCTGCGCACCATGTCCCTCGAAGGTGGTCGCTCGATCGACGCGAAGATCGCCGATGATTCCAGCCTCGTCATCGGCCTTGTCGGGCCCGGTTCGGCAACGATCGAGGCTGTTGAAGTCAAGAAGTTGTGACGAGCAGCGTGTCGGCGTAGTTCTTGAGCCTCACGGCGGCACGCTTTATAAGCAGTTAGATTTTTGTTCACCGATTGTCCAGACAATCGAACGCGGAGATTCATGAGCCAGTACAGCGTGAGCAGTCCATGCGAATGTCAGGCGATCCTGACGGCGACGCTCGACGAGAATCGCAAAGTCATTGCCGGAGCCGCATCGCGCGGCGGATCACGTGAAGTCGCTCCTGCCAACAGCATGGCGGCAACCGCGGATCGCTTCGACATTGGTTGGGCGTGCCCATTCTGCGGACGCAACACGTTGCGATCCTTCCACGTGGACGCCATGCGTCCCGCGTAACGAAACGTTTCAAAAGATCACCGCAAACTTTGCGACGAACGAACGCGATCGATCAGTTGCATGGTCACTGCTGCACGCGAAATGTCGCCCGCACGCTGACGCAACCAACGCGCATGCAGTAATGCACGCTCGGCGTCTTCGTTCTTCCCCACGGCGCTCAGTAACGCACCGAGCAAGGTAAACGTTCGCGCGCGCCACTCATCCCTCGAACACGCGCGTTGCAACAACACCACCGCGCTGCGTTGATCCCCTCTACGCATCTGCCGTTTCGAACGTCGGATGAGCGCCTCGATGGGATCGTCTTCGTTCGGTCCTGAACGGTTTTCACTTTGAGCAGTTGGGCACCTTGGCTGCACACGCTGTCGACTCATGACGCTTGTGCAGCATGCTGCGTGCCAATTCCGAGCCCCAGCGAGGACGGGTCTTGCGAGTAACGCGAGGTGCCCCAAAAAATGCGATAAAAATCAATCGCTTGGAGTCAACATTGAATGTCGAACTGTACGCTCTGACAATTTGGCGCAGAAGTTCATGCACTACTTGAAGAGCTGATCGTCGCGACGCTAAAAACGAGGGCGATTGCGCTGTGCATGTCAATCAATGCGTTCCGGCGGTTCGCCGATCGATGCGAACGGATCGTTCTTGAACGTCGTGCCATCGAGGTCGACCTGGAGCGACCCAGGTCCTTGTTGTCGTGCGACGTCGAGAGCTGCGGTCGCACGGCCAAGAACATCGGTCGCGCTGTCCCCTGATGGCGGAGTCCACACGGCAACACCCACGTTGAGCTTGATGTCGAAACCAGCTTCTCGTGCGGCATCGGCGGCCTGATTCGCCGCGCGTTCGAGCACTCGTTGCACCGCCGTACGATCGATACACGGCAACAGCAGCGCGAAGTCGTCCTCTTTCCAACGAGCCACGATGTCGTATTGACGACGTGACGCGCGAAGTCGTTCGCCAAGCAAGACCAGGAGCGAGTCACCTTTGGCTCGGCCGTACGTAGCGTTCACCGCAGCCATGCCATCAATGTCGACACGCGCGACCGCGTACGAGTCCCAGACGCGTTGGGCACGTCGATGCTCGCGTTCGCATTCTTCCTCGAAGCGACGCAGGTTTCCGAGTCCAGTGAGAGCATCGACGAGCGTTGCTTCCTCGAGCTTGCGCGCCATCTCGGCGATGGTGCGTTCGAGTTCGCGTTCTCGAGTCAAGTCGCGGAAAAGATCGACCCGGCCGACCGTCACACCTTCATGGACGATGGGCGACGAGATCCACACGATCCTCCTTGATGGTGGGCCCGCGATTTCAATCGGGTTCGACTCGATGCGCGAAGACAACGCAGTGTGATCGTTCCGTTTCGAACGAAGAGGGCCGAGTTCGGGACTGACGGCAGCTATGCGCTCGATCACCGTACTGCGGGTTTGTCCGACGACCGATTGGGGATCGAACCCAAACAGGTGTTGCACACCGAGACCGGCGTAGCGGCACACGAGCTGCTCGTCGAAGGCGAATACGACATCACCGACGAGGTCGAGAACCGCACTGAGTGCGGCATCCGAAGCGAGATTCAAAGGGCCCACCATGGCCTTCGAGAACTATCACTCCTCGCTTGGTTCGATGCTGCTTTTTTGGGGATCTCAGAGGGTGCTCATCAGGCGTTGCGAGCGTTGCGAAGCTAGGGAGGACGGCGGAAGCGTGCATCGCACGCTGAGCAAGTCCGACCGACGATTCGTGACGCGTAGCAGCCTGATGAGCACCCTCTGAGATCCCCAAAAAAGCAGCATCGAACCAAGCGAGGAGTGATAGTTCTCGAAGGCCATGGTGGGCCCTTTGAATCTCGCTT
>JANORL010000336.1:0-5497 GCA_031415295.1 Polyangiaceae bacterium
GAGGGTTGTTTCCCACGCTGGCTTGGCGCGTGTGGTACCCGGGCTGCGCCTGGCAATACACTTGGGGGGGCTCGCTGGCGGAATTTTAATTTTTTTGGCAAAACCCCAAAAGACGAGCCGGCTGCTCCGCCCCCCATACCCCCCGAAATTTGCCAGTTTGCAAACTGAACGGCAATCTAGACGGGGAGTCATCATAGACATTCGTGTTCGTCACAAGTCTTGAACCTGTCGACGATTCAGCGTAAAGCTACCACCTACGCATGTCCCTCCCCGTTTCTGATCATCCCGCCGTCGAGAAATACGCCAAGCACATCAATCCCGCGTTCGTCAAGCTGCTTGGCGCATTCGGTTATGGACGCGTGTTCGTTCGCGCATCGGGCGCGCGTTTGTGGGATCACGAAGGCCGCGAATACCTTGATTTTCTTTCCGGATTCGGCGCGCACAACACTGGACACAACCACCCTGTCTTGCGCGAAAAACTTCGCGAATTTTTGCTCGACGACGTCCCCAACCTCGTCCACGTCGGACCTCCCGTTCACGCCGCGGAACTCGCCGAAGAACTAACCCGCCGTACGGGTCCCCTCACCTCGTGCCTGTTTTCCTGCACCGGTTCCGATGCCGTCGAAGCCGCATTAAAACTCGCTCGCGCCGCCACGGGCAAAAAAACGCTCGTGTATTGCCAAAACGGCTACCACGGTTTGAACCTCGGCACTTTGTCGGTGAACGGCGTTGCTAGGATGCGGAATCTGTTCGAACCCCTCGTGCCCTCGTGCGAACAAATTCCTTTTGGTGATCTTGCCGCACTCGAACGAATTCTGGCAAAACGTCATACCGCGGCATTTCTCGTCGAACCCATTCAAGCCGAAGGGGGCATGATCATGCCCCCCAGCGGATACCTTCGTGCGGCTCAGGATTTGTGCCGCAAATATGGCGCATTGCTGATCCTCGACGAAGTGCAAACGGGCATTGGTCGCACCGGAACTTTGTTTGCTTGCGAAGCGGAAGGGTTTTTCCCGGATATCCTGGTACTCGGTAAAGCGCTTGGCGCAGGCATGACGGCGATTTCCGCGACGGTCACGACGCCTGAACTGCAAAAGCGAGCGTTTGGCACGATGGAACGATTCGATTTGCACGGCTCGACCTACGCGGGCAATTCTTTTTCGTGTCGTACGGCATCGGCCGTATTGCAAATCATGGACGATGAAAAGCTTGTGGAGGCCAGCAAAACGAAAGGCGTGCGCCTCATGCAAAAGCTGCACGCGCGTTTGTCGGGACACCCGCTCGTGCGGGAAATTCGCGGCCGAGGGTTGTTTGTCGGTATCGAACTCGGTCCAACCCAACAAGGCGGCTTGCTGCATCGCGCGATACCGCTTCTCGTCGAAGCGGTATCGAAACACATTTTTGGACAATGGCTCGCGGTGCGGCTGCTCGAAGATGGCGTCATTGCGCAACCAGCAAGTCAGCAATGGAACGTATTAAAGCTCGAACCACCGCTCACCGTGACGGATGCGGAGATCGATACGGTGGTCGACAAAATCGGCAAGATTCTGGATCAATACCGGGATGTCGCTCCTATCGTTCGGGATGCGACGGAACGACTTGGCAAACAAGTGATGGGTGGATGGAGGTTTGGATGAATCTGGCGCAATTAAAAAAAGACGCGACGTTTGCCGCGGCTATTTTTCAGAAAAAACCATTTTCGTGTTTGATCCAAGTCACGAATCGCTGCAACATGGCGTGCAGTTTTTGCGACTTTTGGCCTCATCCCGCGCCGCCGAAACAAGAATTGTCGCTGGCCGAATTCGAGCGTATTGGCGACGAACTCGCCGAACTCGGATGCTTTGTCATTTCGGTGGAAGGCGGCGAACCGCTTGCTCGGCCGGACATCGTGGACATTGTGCGTGTTTTGTCGAAAAAACACATTACTGCGCTTTTCACGAATGGGTGGTTTGTCACGGAAGACAAAGCCAAAGCCTTGTGGGACGTGGGGCTGGTGCATGGAAACGTGTCCATCGATTATCCGGAAGCTGTTCGCCACGACGGCAAACGGCGTCTTGCGGGGGCCACCGACCGAGCGTGGAAAGCGATTGATATTTTACGACAAACCGCGCCCCGTGGCGGCAAACAAGTGCACGTGATGACTGTGCTCATGGAAAACAATTGGCGCGAACTCGAAACGTTGCTCCAACAAAGCAAGGCGCATGGTGTGGGTCATCAATTGACGCTGCTGTCCATTTCGGGATATCGGCGGGGCAAAGAAGGGCCGGATCAAATGCCCCCGATTGGCGTTGCCGATCATGTGCTCGGGTTATGGAAAAAGTACCCGCATTTGCGATATTTTCGCGATTATTTCGCGCGCATCGACGATTTTTTGAACCAAGGCCCGATGCCTACGTGTAGTGCGGGAAAAACCGGTTTCAACATCGATCACGTGGGTAATGTGTCGCCGTGTATCGAACGTATCGACGAAACGGTTGGTAATGTACGCGAAGCTCGTTTGTCGGAGTTATACGCACGCCTGGGCCAAAACCGTGAAGAGATTTCGTTATGCCAACGTTGTTGGACGGCGTGCCGCGGAATCAACCAGGCCCTGGGCAATGGAGGCACGGCCCAAGGATTGATTGATTTGGCTACGCGTATGCGCACGTCGTGAGCGGTGGTTCACGCGCTGCTTTGGAAACAAATGGGTGACTCGCGGGAGTGCTTTGGAAAGTGGATCGTAATCCTCATTTTCAGGGTTGAACAATGACGTCAAGTATGGTCCCCTCCCGGCCGCCCCGACCTCCTTCGACCCACCGGAGACCCTTGTGACCGAAACGCCTCCTTCCGACCGCGTCGACCTCGAGTTTGCCCTGGCCGGCACCGCCGTTCCTCGCGACCACGGATACGCGCTCTTTGCAGCGCTCGCGCGCGTCCTCGGCGACTTGCACGGAGCTCCGTGGCTCGCAGTGCATCCCTTGACTGGCGTTCCGCGTCCCGATGGACTGCTCGGCTTGATGCCTCGTCGTGGAGGTCTGCAACTGCGTGTTGAACCAGTACAGATTCCTCGTGTGCTCACCCTCGCCGGCAAGACGCTCGACATCGATGGTCATCGCGTTCACGTGGGTGTCTCACGTATCTATCCCTTGCGACCTGCGCCATCGCTTACCGCGCGGATGGTCGTCATCAAAGGGTTTCTAGAGCCAGAAACTTTTACGGAAGCTGTCAAGCGACAACTCGAAGGGCTCGGCGCATCTGCAACGGTCGAGGTTGGACGCCGCCGTGTCGTGACGATTGCCAATGACAAGGTCGTCGGGTTTGGCACGACGCTCCATGGTTTGTCCGATGAAGCATCGCTCGTCGTACAACGCGCCGGTATCGGCGGACGTCAACGCATGGGATGTGGCGTGTTTGGACCGATGACGAAGATGCGTGCGAACGCAGATGAATCCTGACGTCCTGCTCGCCAAAAACCAACGACGCGGACAAACCGTCACGCTCGAGCAACATTCGAACGACACCGAGCACGCAGCGTCAATGCGGGCGACAGTCCGTGAAAAAACGCCACGACATCGGCACTCCTGCATCGCGAAGTGAATCATACGGCGTACCAATATCAGACCTCCGGATGTCACGGATTAACCCACCCCGGCGTACCGGACGAACCGCATTTCGAGGTATCGGACGTCGTTTTTCACCCGAGGCGTGCCGGCGGAACGAACCCGGAGCGGCTCATCGCAAAGTCCTCGAACACACCCCGGGTCACTGACACGTACGCCGACGGATTTCCTCGTGTTTCAGCTTGATGCGCGGTATCAAGAGCGAACCAAACCGCTGCTCGACATCAGGAGGTCTGAATATCCGTTTGCCCTGGCCATCGAAGATTGTCTAGGTGCAAAGGAGGGCAACACGTGGACGAAAGCGTTGCTCAAAGCGATTGGCGAGCTTTCGAATGTTGCCGGTGGTCACGCGCGCGCCTACTTTGAAATGGCTCCGCGTAGCGTTGTGGCCCGTTTGTCGCCGTCGCTCGTGGCCGGGTTCGATACGTACGGTTTTGACGATCAGGGCAAATTCGCCGAACTTGCGCGTATCCAGAAAGATGACCTTCCGGGTCGGGAATTCTGGATTGGTGGAGAAATCGTCCGCGGCATGTCCGACGCTGACAAAACGCGATTGAAAAGCGAAGGCGTGCGGCTTTTCGACAACCCGCAGCGACTGCTCGAAGTGATCAGCGCTGTGGCCTTTGGAGAGACGTGATGGAGCGGTTGTGGCTGCGGGCTCGAGCGCCATTTGCCGCGTTTCGCACTTTGCAGGCTGGGGTGTATCGACCGACGGCTCCGACGCTTCCCCCGTCGGCGGCATTGGGTTTGGTGCTCAATTGTGCGGGTATCGAGATGCGGGCGTCTGAGCCGACGCCAGTGACGTTGATTCGCACCAACGTGCCACGGATGCGCTTGGCTATTGGAGACGTGCACGCGGCCGAAGTGAGCACGCTTTACCAGCAGCTCCATTCGTATCCGGTTGGCAATTCTGGGCAAGAGAACAAGGAGCGAACGTTCGGTGCGAAATACTGGATTGCTCCGGCAAAACGCGAGGTATTGGTTGGGCTCGACGTGATGATTGGCGTGGAAACGGATGGGGAAATCGTTGATCGGGTTCGTCGTGGATTGCGCGGCGAATTGCCCGAACCTCGTTATGGTTTGCCCTTTGCAGGGGACAACAATTTTCTTTTCGATCGCCTCGATATCCTGAAAGAACCGCTGCCTGCGCGGTGGTACACGCTGGTTCCCATTCCTGGGCCTCCGCGCCGCGGGGCCTATACTTTCACTGTCGGGATTGATCGCGACGACAGCAGCAAGACGACACGGCGCATGCTTGCGCCGCAAGAAGAGAGATCATCGACTCCGCCCGAGAACGCGTGGACGTGGGTTCCGCAAGCGCCAAGTTGAGGCGTTCGTTGGACAATTCTACGACTTCGACTTCGTTACTTCGTTCGCCGCCGTTTGGGTTTGGCCTTAGACGCCTCGGGGCCCACAACGTCGGCAATCGTTTGTCCTCCAAGGATCTTGACACTCATCTGGTCAAGCTGGGCTTTCGTTGCAGCATCGACACGCTCACGCGCCCACGACGGCAACGTGCCGAAACGCGCAGCAAGCTGCTCGAAAAGCATGGCGCGACGACCTTGTTCGAGGCCTTGTTCGAGGCCTTGTTCGAGGCCTTCTTCGAGGCCTTTTTGATTGGCTTCCTTACGCTCCTGGATAGCGATGTCGCTTTGCGCAGCAAGTTCAGAAAGAGTCGGTCGGTGAATAGTGAACGATTCCATGATTTCTTCTTTTGAGTAAAGTTTGACGGATGCTAAATACTCTTGAGCTTGTAACATCAACCGCTCTTTCAACGGCGAGTCTTTCAAGTTTTCGACAAAAATAGATAGCTTTTTCAATTGCGCCAACATTGCGTCCCTATCTCTTGAATATCGAAGCAAGAAAAAACCGGTGACCAATGCAGCCGCCTCGAGTTG
>JANORL010000337.1:0-3126 GCA_031415295.1 Polyangiaceae bacterium
CCAAGGCCGCCGGGAGACCGCATTCTGGTGCTTGACGACGTAAAACTCGCACCGGGCGGGGATTTCGCCGAGGAGTGGACCAAAGAAGACATTCTTCACGGCCGGCAAGGCAATGTGCTGCTCGTCAATGGTGTCTCGAACCCGCTGTTACGCGCCACAAAGGGGTCGCGCGAACGCTGGCGGCTGGTGAATACGTCGAATGGCCGGCTTTTCGATCTAGAACTTAGTGGGCATTTTTTTACGGTCATTGGCTGGGATGGAGGGCGTTTGGGAGAAGCGTACGAAACGAAAACGCTCCTCATTTCGCCAGGCGAACGATTCGATGTGCTTGTCGACATCTCGGGCAGTGCAGGGGACTTCGTTCTTCGCACGGCGGGTGCCCATCATGGAGGCGCAGCGGAAACGTCCCCAAAGACGGTTCTCACCGTCGCCGTCGAAGACGGCCCTGCGGTGGAGGTGGCTCCGGTACCGGCTAAGGAAGTGCCCGTTCTCCCGGTTTCCGCCGCCACTCCCGAGCGAACGTTCGTCTTGGAGGAGAACCTCGACAAACCGATTGGACCGCTCTATACCATCAACAAAGAGATCTGGCCCTTTCACACGCCCATTGAGGGGACGCTAGGCGCGCTCGAAATATGGCGCGTGCAAAATGCTGCAACGGGCGATCATCCATTTCACCTGCACGGCATGTTCTTTCAAGTGCTCGACACGGATGGCATCCCGAATCCGCGCGTCGGTTGGAAAGATACGGTGCTCGTGCCCGCCGGTAGTGCGTTACGCTTTGCAGTTCAGTACGACGAACCCGGCGTATGGATGTATCATTGCCAAATCCCCGAGCACGCAGAGCGGGGAATGATGGGTGATCTCATCGTCTCCCAGCCATGAACCTTGCCGGTTACTCGGTGTGACCGAATCTGTCACTCGCCCGTACTGCCAACAGACGTACCGACGCAAATCCGCGAGATCGCCTATTTTGACCGCGTTGGTACAGAACATGCTGATGCGGGCATGCTCGACCTAAGTTCGGGCCACCTCGTCACGATCCCCAATTCGATCGTTGGAGTGAATCCATGAAATTCGCGCTGGCCATGTTGGTCATGTTGCTCGTATCCGCTTGTAGCGGGCCCGAGGTCCCCAAGGCTTATCTGCCAGAATCTCCAGCGTCTCCCGATGCGCCGTCGGCATCACGATTGTCGGTCGCCGCGGTTCTTGCGGCGCCGAATCCGATTGATGCACGCGTCTGTGCGCCTGACCAAGCGTGTGCGCTGGTCGAAGTGGAAGGCGGCGGCAAGCCAGCGGCCCCGGCGACAAACCATGCCGGACACGACCATTCGGGACATACCCAAGGGGCACAGCCTCCGGCGGCTCCACCTAAAGGGCACGAGCATCATAGCGGTCACAACCATTGAAGGGTGGAGCATACATGAAATCACGTTCCTTCTATTCGCTTCCAGCACTTGCACTCTTGTTGGGTTTGTCCGCCGGCTGCACAAATGCGACACTTCCTACGCACGTAGGCGAAGTCAATGAAATTTTCGCAGCACGAAATAGGCGCGACCTTGCCGTTTCGGTGCCCCATGAAGAGGAAAACTGGGAAAAAACTGCGGAGGAAGTGCCAAAGCTATTGACAAAACCGCTCGATGCCGACGCTGCTGTCCGTCTTGCTCTCGCACACAATCGTGACTTGCGGGCTGCGTTTCACGAGATTGGCATTGCTCGAGGAAAATTCGTACAAGCCGGGTTACCGCCGAATCCCGAAGTCGAATTGGGCGTTCGTCGTCCATCCGACCCTGCGCAGCCGATGCAGATCGATATCGGGGTCGAATACAATCTCACGGGGCTGTTCATGGTGCCACTGCGCAAAGGCGTTGCTGAATCGGAGCTCGCTGCCGAGAGGCTACGAATTGCGGGCCAAGTGCTCGACACAGCGTATGGTGCGCGTACTGCATTTTATGCGATTCAGGCGCGACAGCAGGAACTCGATTTGCGTAATCGCGCTCTTCAGGCCTTTCAAGCGAGCTTTGCAGCGGCCGAGGAGCTGCATCGTGTCGGTAACCTTCCCGATGTGGACCTGGCGACGCAGCGGGCGGCAGTCGAATCGGCGCGGATCGACGTAGCGGAAGCGGAAAACCGTGTGCTCGACGCGCGGGAAAACATGAACGTCGCGCTCGGTTTGTCCGGGGAGCAAACATCGTGGAAGGTCGGGGCGGCGCTGGCGGATCCAACAGACGAGCCGCTTGCAGCCGACCAGGTGGAAAAGCGCGCGGTGCAGGCAAGTTTTGAGCTTGCGGAGCTCGAGGCACGCATGCAGGCTGCCTCGCGCCGGGCCAGTCTGGCGCAGACCGAGGGCACCGTTCCTCATATTTCGGGCGGCTTTCATGGCGAGCGAGATGGGTTTGTCTGGGAGCTTGGCGGTCACGTGACGGTGGGTTTGCCCGTGTTCGATCGCAATCAAGGTCGCGTCATGAGTGCTCGATCCGAATTCGGTGCGCAGCGCGAGCGGTACGTGGCCAATGCGACGGTGCTTCGCTCGACTGTGCGCATGGCGCTCAATCGAGTCGAATCGGCGGGGCGTCGCGCTCGTCATTACAAAAACGTCGTTTTGCCTGCGCGTGAAAAAGCCCTTTCGGAGATGGTGCTCCAATACAACGCCATGCAAGTCAGCGTCTTCCAAGTGCTCGAAACGCAGCGACAGGTCACGCAGACAGCCATTGCTTATGTTGACACGCTGCTCGATTACTGGAATGCGCGAGCGGCGCTCGATCAAATCCTCGCCGGCCGTCATCGCGGTCTTGCTCTCGGTCCCGCCGGTGCGGGTCGTACCAACATCAGTGCCTCGAGCAGCTCCGCTGACGCTGGTCACTAATCCAGGAAAGGAAGTAATTATGGATCGTCGCAAATTCGTCCAATTTGGAGTGACCGCTGGTGGAACGTTATTCGCAGCCAATGCATTGGGTCAGCAAGCGCAACCCGGAACGGCTCCGATTCGCCCATCGCCCAAACGCGCCGTTTTTCCGGGCGGCCAAGTTGCCGTAACCACGCCGAACGGCACGACGCTGCCGCTCGTCGAAAAAAACGGGATGAAGATCGGACATTTGGTCGCAATGCCCGTAAAAAATACATTCGCAC
>JANORL010000338.1:0-5053 GCA_031415295.1 Polyangiaceae bacterium
CCGTCGCTGTCGACTATATGCTCCAGGCGGCAGAAGCGCTTGCTGAAGCGCACACGCTCGGCGTCATCCACCGCGACATCAAACCGCCCAATCTATTTCTGACGCTACGTGCCGATGGCAGTCCCTGTATCAAAGTCCTCGATTTTGGCATTTCCAAAGTGATCGGAGGACTCGATTCAGATGGTGTCGACGCACCGGAAGCCACATTGACGCAAACCAGTGTCGTATTGGGTTCGCCCAGGTACATGGCACCCGAGCAAATCTCGAAACCGAAATCGGTCGATGCTCGAGCGGACATTTGGGGTATTGGAACGACGTTTTATCGGCTCGTCACGGGCAACGCACCGTACGAAGGCAATACGTTGCCCGAAATCTTCGCAGCCATTCTCATGACACCTAATGGACCTGCACCGATTCATCAACATTGTCCCGACGCACCCGTCGAACTCGATGCAGTGATTCGTCGCTGCCTCCGTGTCAATCCTGCCGAACGCTGGCCCAACATTGGCGACTTGGCAACGGCCCTGGCACCATTTGGAACACCGGCAGCGAAATGGTCGGCGACTCGTATTCGCGGAATTCTCGATAGCGCGGGAATTTATGCCACAATGGCGCCGCTATCCACGAGTGCGGCGTCTGGAATTTCGATCGCATCGCCTGCATCGACGTCGGGCGCGTCCATGGCTAATACACTGGAAACGAGTCTATCGGGAAACGTTGGCGTCCCGAAACGTAATCCCTTGGTGTACGTTGTCGGCGCTCTGGCACTTGCGCTCGTCGCGGCGCTCTCACTGCTGTTCCTAGGCAAAGAGCCGAGCCCAGCGACAAACGCCATCGCGCCTTCGGCATCGATCGCACCAGTTGCGCCAGTTTCCGCAACACCGCCCGTGATATCCGTGGCGGAATCAGCGTCGCAAACGCCTCCGACGCCGTCAGCATCGACAACGACAGCGCCCACATCGCCACGAAAAACGAGTGGCCCTGCCAAACCCAAGCTAAAGCCTGGCGAGGGTGACGGCGAAGAACTATTCGACCAGCGTAATTGACGATCAATACGAACAGATGTAGCGCTGCCCGCGCACCGTGATTTGCCCCGCGTTTTCTTCACGCCAGACGACCAACCGTTGGAAGGCCAAAGGGACGAAGGCGACGCGGGTGATCGTCGACGGATCTCCTGCGGGCACCGCATAAGCGATTTGCCCATTGATCAGCGATTCGGCTTTTTTCGTGAGCCAATACATGTCCACGCTCTTTTTCGAGAGTGGAACGATCGCTATATAATACGAGATATCGTCCTTCGCAACCTGACCGAACGTTCCGAGTTTCGCCACATCCGCGCTCATCAGATGCGCGAACTCCTTGAATCCTGCAATCGGCGCCGTCGCAAACTGATTCATGTCGGTGACGAGGCCCGCCACCATAGACGCATCGAGCTGTGGAGGCAACAGCGACGACGCACCAATAAGGTACGCCGATTGCCCCTCGATTTCTGGAATCACACTCAATATCGATTCTTGACGCATCGGATCGCCCGAAAAATCGATTTGTTGCGGAACATAACCCATCGTCTCGCGCCGATGCCAGAAGTCGCCCACGAGTAGCGGACCTGCAAAGATGACCCGCTCGTTCTGAATGATGCCTAGCGCCGCTGCGCGAAGGGAAAGGTCCGTGTTGGGACCATTGGCGATTTCCGTGTACGTGGCTTCGTCCGAACCTCCCGTGACGAGGTGCCACAGATTGGGATCGGCAGCGTCCCCGCAGGTCGTTGCGTATTTGGTCACGTTGCCATTGCGAGCAAACACTTCAGTCTCGGTTCGATTGGCGCAAGCCGGCCACGACGGCATCGGCATTTCGACGCACGGCCCGGTGATTTTTCCATCGGGATCGTTCGTTGGAAATGAAATTTCCGCCATCGTCCCACTGAGATGCCCTTGGACCACGAATTCGGTATCCGTCGCACGCGTCGACACCATGTTCGCCGCGTTCGTCGAGACCGTACAATCGACGATGTTGGCGAGTTTGCCGAGTGCATCGATGCTTCGCACGCGGTATTTGGGTTTGGCACCCCCTTCATCGGAAACCGCCACATACGCGGCCTTCGACGAATACCCCACGAGCATTTTCGAGTCGGCTTTGACGAAATCCGTAGGGACAAAAAAAGTAAAAGCCGTGCCACTTTCGGTACATATCGCATTCACCGGCACACACGCGCCCTTGTCGCATTGCTTGCTCAAGCAATCGGCTGGATCGCAATTGCCTGCTCCGCCTGTCCCGCCTGCGCCGCTTGCGCCGCCCGCCCCGCCCATTCCGGCAATGCCTCCGGTGCCGCCGGCGCCCGCCATTCCGATGTTTCCGCCACTTCCGCCAGCGCCCGCAGATCCTCCCTTGCCGCCACTCGCTGTTCCTGCATCTTCAATCGCGAGCACGCCGTCGGTACGCACACCCGCAATCGTATGACAACCATACGCCAGCGACAAACCGGCTAACATCATGAAAGAAAAGAAAAGCTTCGCTCGCATATTAAAAATCCCCAACCAATGAAGCGCCTACTGTGCCAGGACCAACCCAAGGGCTCCAATGAACCGACGTTTTATTTTCCGGCGTACGGGTGGGTGCCGTAGCCCAAACAATGATCCCCGTCAATAACACTGCGCCGCCGGCGCCAAACGAGATGTTGGAAATCCTCGCTGTGCGATCGGCTGAACGATATGCGTCGAGGCCTTCTTGCGAACATTTCGGCGGATTGGTTCCCACGCAAAGCCCCTCAGCTTTGTTGACGTTCCAAAAGGTCAAACCACCGAGCGCTGCACCGCTCGCGATACCCGCAATCCCAACACTGGTGAGCACGATACCTACCGTACGTTGCGTGGTGCTCTTTGGTGGAGGCGGTTTGGGTGGCTCGATAGGCTTGGGTTTGTCCACGGGAACTTCGACAACTTTTGGAGGTTCGGGCAGCTTGATAAGCACCGGAATACTGACGTTCGTCACGCCTGGTTCCGCTTTGATGTCCACGGTGGTATCCCAAAGTTCTCGTCCTGGAGCCGTCGCTACGATCACTTGTAGACCAGGATCAACAGGAATCGCCGAACCAAAAATAGACGACTCGATGATCTTGTTGTTGCGCTTGACGACAAGCCCCTCGATAACGCTGTCATTGGGAACGTCGACTTGCAACTTGGGCAGTTTGCCTTCGAGTTGTTGCGCTCGTTTTTCAGCTGTTTCCAGGCGACGTTTGTCATTACGTTGTCGCGCGAGCACGACAGCATCGTTCCACGTGGACCAGGCGCTTGCGAGTCGACCATCTTTTTCGAAGCAATCGGCAAGCGCGAGCAGTGTTCCGGGTGCTGGATCAAGGTTTTGGCTCGCATCGAGTTTGTCGCATGCTGCGGCGAAGTTGCCTTGTTTCACGAGCGCGCGGCCTTCGCGAAAAAGAGCATCGGCAGCAGCACGCGTTTCGGCAGGGCCTGCAAAACAAGGCGTTGGACAGAGGTCTACGGCAAACAGAGCCGCCACGAACAAGAACGATCGCCAGCGCATCAAAAATTTTCCTGATGCAACAGTACCGGAACGTTTGCCGTCTTGTCACGTGATACGTGCAGGCAGTTATAAACAACTTTCGGCGTCGCACTTTACGTCGTACACTGCACAACACACGAACTCGAGCGGCATGGACCAGAGTGGGCTATGGACAAGCCCGAGCAACTCGAATAGAAACGAAACACCGCCATGGATAGAAACATCTTTCGCGAAGACCACGACTTTTTTCGTCAATCCTTTCGGCGATTTATCGACCGCGAGGTCAAACCGCAGCAGGAACGCTGGATGGAACAAGGCAGCGTCGATCGCGACGTGTGGCGCAAAGCTGGCGAGAACGGCTTCTTGTGTCCGTCGCTCGATGCAACCTACGGCGGTGCTGGCGGGGATTTTTTGCATTCGGTCATCGTGATCGAAGAACTCGCTTACGCGTATGACTCGGGTTTGGCCATGCCCTTGCATTCCGACATCGTCGTCCCGTACATCGTGGCATTTGGAACCGAAGAACAAAAGAAGCGGTGGTTGCCTCTGTGCGCCTCCGGTGATGTAGTCACGGCCATTGCAATGACCGAGCCTGGTACAGGCAGCGACCTTGCAGCCATCACGACGACCGCGGTGCGTGATGGTGACCATTACGTGATCAATGGCGCCAAGACGTTCATCTCCAATGGCATTCTTTGCGATATTTGCATCGTTGCTGCCAAAACGGATGCGAATCCAGCGAACGCACACCAAGGTATCAGTTTATTCATCGTGGAAGCAGGCACGCCGGGGTTTTTCAAGGGCAAGAAATTACGCAAAATGGGAATGGCGTCGCAAGATACGTCGGAACTAGCTTTCGATGATTGTCGCGTTCCAGCAATGAATCGCTTGGGAGACGAAGGCGCGGGGTTTCTTATGCTCATGAAAAACCTCCAGCAAGAACGCCTCGTCGTCGCCGTAGGCGCTCAAGCTGCCGCGGAACAAGTCTTGAAAGACACGGTGACGTATTGTAAAGAGCGCAAAGCGTTCGGTAAACCGATATCAAAATTTCAAAACACGCAATTCAAGCTGGCCGAATGTGCGACAAAAGTCGAAGTGGGTCGCGCTTTTCTGGATCGACTACTCGCCGAACACGTGGCGGGCAAATACTTGGTCAAAGAATGTTCCATGGCCAAATTGTGGCAAACAGAAATGCTCGGCGAAGTCGTGGACGAATGCCTCCAGTTTTTCGGCGGCTATGGATACATGCTCGAATACCCCGTCACCCGTGCCTACATGGATGCTCGAGTGCAGCGCGTATTCGCGGGGACCAACGAAATCATGAAGGTGATCATTTCCAAACAAATGGGCTTGTAGACGTGGCCCGCATCGTCCCTCTTTACACGCGACCGTATTCCACCTAGAACAACGTCACGATGTCCGCTTCCGAGGTTATCGCAGTCGGAATCCTTGCGGTTATCGCGGCTTTCGTAATTGCCGAAGCTGCTCTCGAAGGACGTTTGGCCGAGAATGCCGCCGATGTCGAGCGCCGGGTCGT
>JANORL010000339.1:0-2742 GCA_031415295.1 Polyangiaceae bacterium
GAGTTACTCCCGCTCAGCGCACAAAGAGTATGGTCTCACGTGCCTCGGCGAGTGTCAACCCTGTTACCCTAGCTCCCAGCGATTTCGCAACATGGGCCGGCGAGAGTGATCTGCGTTTGATTTTGCAAGAGTTTAGGAGCCGAGTCGGTGAGTAGTCAGAGTTGCAAGTGGGTTTTGGGCGTGGGAGTGGCCGTTTTCGGCGGAACGGAGGGCCGCAAAGGAGGGAGCGGCACTGCGAGACGAGGAGGAGCACGCACTCGTTGAACAAGCGCTGGGAGAGACAGGGAGGGCACCGGTCAAGGAGCGGCGCTACCCGCTATCAGGGCCCTCGGCGAACAAGGCCAGCGCCAGAGTTCTCGCCATCTCGCAAAAGCTGGGCGGCCGCTTCCGGCAGTGGCTGCGAACCTGACGATGATAAAAGACCGTCGTCACGGTGTAGGCCAGAACAGGGTGTAGGCCAGAACTCGAATCATCGTCAGCACGACAAGGGCGACGCCTTGGTGCACCGAAGGCTGTTTGAGATGCGAGTTAGTAGTAAGGGTTTGGAATGCGGCGGCGTCGATGGTCCAGCGGCTTCGGCCCAGTTGGTGAATGAACTTCGGCGAGATCGATCCGAGTTCCACATTGCTCGCATAAAAGTTGGTGCTCTGAAGCGGGACCTCTTCTTTCTGTTTGTCTCGCAGCTCACCTGGCTTCTTAATTTTGACGCGCTTGATCTTTTGGACACGGACTGTTTTGACCACACGCACGCCGCGGTTGGCGACCGGCCAGTCGACTTCAGGCAAGTGCCAAAGAGAGAAATCTCGTTACCAGCCGACCACTGGCACGCGGCGGGAGCCGCCGTGAGACGTTCGGCCTCGGCCACTAATACCGGTTGATTGTCTTTCCGATTGATGACCCAGTCCAAGCCCAACGATTCGATCGCGGCGACGAACGGCGTCGGCAACCAGCACATCGAAGAACCGCCGCCCCAGATGCTCGGACAGTTCCCGCAGCAAGGCCAGAGAGCACGCCACCTCGGTTTGGCCTGCTTGCTGAAAGCGGATTCCCAGGAAGACCGGAAGGGGGGTGCTGACGAGCGTGACGACCGAGATGCGGTGGTAGTACTGGAGACACTCGCGGAGTTCGCCGTCCACCTTCCGTTCCACCTTTCTTTCCAGGCAGGTGTCACAACAGCGGGTGTAGGCACTGCGGATCTCGATGCCATCGACGGCGGCGACGAGGCGTCCCATGGCCCACTCCGAGCCCAGGGCACCGTTCCGCTTCAACCGCTGCGCAATCGTGCAGCCGAGCGCAAAGAGCGAATCGATGTCCTGGCGTTACATGGCGTAGCCGAGGGTATCTTCACTGATCGGCCCGATCCGCTTGGAAAGGACGCCTTCCCTACTCTCGAACTCGATCCGATGAAGCGTGGCGAATTGGCAGGCCGATCCCAGGAACACGGAGTTGAACACCTTTTCCCAAGGGTGGAGCGGACGTTTTCTCCCCTCCGGCAGAGCGGCAACCAGCTCCGCGAAGCCAAACACTTTATCGAGATAGGTCTCAAACTGTCGGCGATGCACCGCGCTACTTTTTCCCCTTCTCGCGGAGGAACCGGCGCAGGTTCAAATGAGCAATCTTCCCGGCAGCATCCTCAAAGCGTTTCCGCATCTCGACTTTGTCGCGCACCTGCTCGGCCATCTCGGCGGACAGATGGAAGGTTTTCGGCTTGCCGTCCCAGACGACCGACAAAAGAAACTCCTGATGAAGTTGCTTGCCGTCGGCGCAGCGACAGTTGGGCTTACCGCACTTGCGGCTTCGTTCGATGAATGAGCCGGGAAACATCTCGCGCAAGGTGCCCAATCGGCGAATGAGCTTGCCGCGCAGATCGAGTTCAGGGTCGTTTGGCATCTGCCACTCGTAATAATGGCAGATACGAGAAAAAGCACGCCCCTTCGAAACATTGCAAGAATGACCGAAAGGCTCAACCCGCCGCTACTTCTTCCGATTCAACGCCTTACACCGGTGCCCGAAGTGGCGTTACGAAATCGCTGCCGGGGGACTGCTCTGGGCACTTGAATCGAGTAACCGGAGGCGACAAAATCACCTGCGCTATGTCAAACCTTTTCTTCCTACTTTTAGCATCGCTTTACCTGCGGGCAGCTACCATCTACCAAGTAAACCGGGTAGTCCGAGCGGGGTCCGTTGTCGGGACGATTACCACGGACGATAACATCGGGGTGATTTCTGGATCAAACATTACCGCTTGGAGCTGGACTATCAATAACGGCGTGACCTCGGCGCAATTGTCCAACTCGCTCGCCAACCATAGCGTCGTTGTCACTGGCATACCCTTATCCGCCGCCGCTACCCAACGCTTGTTCAACTTCAACGAACAACCCGGGAGCTACGCGTTTTTCCGCGATAACAACACCAACACCTTTTGGTGCATTCAGACCTCTGCCTGCACCGGACCCACTCCTGGCGAAGCCGTCCGCGTCCCCAACAACGACGCCGCCGCGGCGCAATCCGGCACTGTCATAATCGCCAGTACGGTCGGAGCAGCCCCCACCAGCAACGTTCCTGAGCCCGGCACATTCTATCTTCTGGCCCTTTCCGAATCGCTTCTCGTTTTGCTCCGCCGGTCGCGCTATCCTACTGAGATCGGACGCCGCTCCCCCGCGCTACAGTAGTGAATATGAGATCACTCGTCGCCATCGCGTTCGCCATCGCCGCCTCCGCCTCCGCCCAGGACCCCAAACC
>JANORL010000340.1:0-4036 GCA_031415295.1 Polyangiaceae bacterium
TTGACCAAAGGGATCGTAACTGCGTTTTTCGTCGACCGTCCCGTTTTCTTTTGTAATCGTTTCGGTCGATCCCAAATGGTCCACGTGCAGATATTTGGTACCTGGTTCCGCGCCTCCGCGCGTCACGATCGTTATCGTACGCTCCGGCGATTGCACGTAATAACGGAATTCCTTGACGACCCCGCTCGTGACTTGCTCGAACAGGTCGCCAAACGTCAACGTTTCGCTCGTCGATGTCGTTTTGCGAATACGTTGTTGATCTCCGTCATACCCAAACGAAACCACCTTCGCGCCTTGGGTAATCGTTCTCGGCAAATCGAACCGCGTGTACGTTATGCCAACACCGCCAGGCCGCGTGACTTGATTACCGACAGCGTTGTACCCATACACGCCGCCCGCTGCATTCGTGACCGCGTGCGGATGCACGGGATCCAAATACATCAATGCGCCCACGTCCGACTTCGACGTCAGGTTTCCATTGGCCGCGTATCCATACGACGAGTCACATGCTGCATTCGCATTCTCGGTTGGCGAGAAATACGCACAGGTCAACCTGTCCAACGCGTCAACCCTGAATCGTTCGGTCTTCTGTTGCGGTTGGAGGGTATCCGTACGGCTCTTCAAATTGAGTCGCTCATCCCAGTCGTACGACAATTGCTGAATCGTCGACGCGCCTTTGGTCGTCGTGATGTTTTTCAGCGTTTCCCTTGCGTCGTCGTACGCGCGTATGGTTTTCGTTCCATTGCCGAACAGTTCTTCCTTGTACCGCCCAGCATTGTCGACGTCCTTCAATTCCCAATACGGATCCGTCGTCGCTTGGTCACGTACGGCAATCTGAAACCCGTACGCATCGTAATCGTACGTCAGGCCGAACGGTGCTTGACCAAGCGGGTGTGGGTAATCGAGCGTTTTCACGTGACCGACGTCGTCATAAGCAATCCGTGCGGGAAATTGATCCGCGCCTACGCCCAACGTAATGGACTCGGTTTGGCCGCGTTTCGTATACCCATACGTTTTCCCGCCGTCGGGACTGGTGACCGAAAACAATCGACCAATACCGTGCAGCGCCGTGTCCCAGGTCCACAACGTCGTTGAGGTCTGGCCACCAAGTTTATCCAAACGTTTCGTGGTTCGTCCAAGCGCATCGAATTCCCAGGTCGCCACGCGTCCCAGCGCATCCGTTGACGAAAGCACCTCGCCAAACCCGTTGTTCACGTAATACGTTGTCCCACGGTCCGGCTCATCGAGTTGTCGCACTCGGCCAAACGCATCACGTGTCCATTTTGTGACCGCATTGCCGGGATCAGTGACCGTGTACAATGCATCGAATGGACCGTACTTGTATTTTGTTAAGCCGTTCTTTGCATCGGTGATGGTAACCGGACGCCCCAATGTATCGACTTGCGTGCTCGTATGCTTCAACAATGGCTCGTCCATATCGACGAGCAGCCCGTCGTACTTCGTCGTGGTCACCGCATTCCACGGCGTCACGTGACGAATCTCGCGTCCGATAGCGTCGAAGTCGTATTCGTCAAACTTCAACGAAGCATCGGGCGTTCCTTCCGCAGTCGGCACCGACTTCCGCGCAACCTGACCATTCAGCCGGTCGTATTCGATCACTTGCATCACGCGCAGCGTATTCGCTTTGACCGCGGGGCCATGCGAAAACGTGCGAATCGGTCGCCCGAGGCTATCCGTTGGTTCGCTATACGAGATCATTTGCCGCGTGTGGTGTTTTTATTGGGACGCGGTCCGCGCTACTCGGCCAACTTTGGGCTCGAACAGCACATGGAAAAATTAACCGTGGTATTCGTCGCTTTTGGCTTTGTCGACCCATCCACGGGGACGCATTTCTCGACCCGTGGGATCCATTGCGAGAACGGATCTTGGTTTTTGCCATCGCCCGGGCTCTACCACGTACCTGGACGTACGACAATTGGTTTTTCGAGACGACACTCGATCACCGCCTCGACGATCATCGTGGCGCGCCGAAAGAACTACTCGGACGACCAAAGCTTGATAAAGTCGGTGCCCTTCAGCTTTAGCTTCTTGACCCGTTCGACGAAACGATCCGTGAAGTAGACACGCTCGGGATCGACGGGCGTGCGGAACATCTCGGCGTCACCGATCACGGACGGAATGAAGGCATGTTCGTAGATGACGGCGGAATGATCACTCGCTTCACTGCGGGAAATGTGCGAACGCTCCAAGTCGTGCGCATCGAGCACGCCCAGAACGTTGTGGACCCACATTTCCATGCCGTCGTCAGCAGCCAACGGCAAGATTTCGCCATGCGCTGCGAGCACGTCGCGAAGGGCGTCCAGACCCGAACGGCGCATCATGAGTGCGCTGTGGGAATATGGAAGATCCGCAGTCTTGCACCCTTCACGCTTCGTGGCACGCACCGAATTGACGTGCACAGGCTTCCATCCGTTCTTGCGTGATGTGCCGTCGAAGGCCGCAAGTACACGGCATTCAAGTAAGGTATTGCAGTGGACGAACTCGTAGTTTTTGGTTCGCGTTGTCGTGTAGATGATCATTTTGGACTGAGTCCGTGCTCAAGTTCGTACGCGATTTCGCGCAATTTTACCTCGGCGTCTGCTCGTGTAGCCGCCTTCTTCAGTCGTTTTTCAACAGCAGTGTAGTACGCGTCCGTGTGCATATTCCCGTGCACGACTTTGTTCAAGGGGTTTGGCGAGCTCCTGTAGCCGGGTAGAAACACGCCGTTGACTTCATTGTCAACATGAATTCCAAAACTCTCCAAGATTCTGACTGACTCTTCCGCCCGTGGGTCGCCATGCGCCGCGATATGATGGCCGAACTCACCTGGCAAGCGCGTTTTGCCCGCCAACTTCATGTTGTTCCCGAGGCGTCGCGACGAACCCTTTGCTACCGCTGTCGCTGCAGCACGCGGCAGGCGTTTCAGAAATGCGCCACCTCCGTTCATTGCACCGGGGATAAAAATCGGCATTCGGCGCACCACGTTCAACGAGGCACGAATGCCACGCGTGACGGCGACTTCAATAATCCCGAAACCCGCCGTAACGGCCACTTCGACGGCCGCAACTGTCAACTCGATCAGGATGAGCCGACGCCAAACTTCATTGGCGCCTTCGCCATACCCCTCTTTGAACCCTTGCGCAGCAGCGCCAGCAAGCCACGGATCCTCATAAGCCGGAATCGCCGGAAGCGAATCCAGCTCCTTCGCGCATGTCAGGAACTTTGCTTCGAGTTCTTCGGGCTGTATCGTGTTTTGACCAGCGAGCATATGGTCGGGCTGCTTCGCCAGCGCCTCCATGAGCTGGTCGCATATCGTCAAGACGAACCCTACCGTGTGACCAATCGGTTTCGCGCCATTTCTTGCGTCTTTCCAATCCTGGTCGTGCACCAACATCGTCGCATTGGGTGGGCAAACAGGCTGCGCTGGGCCAAGCGATTGCTTCGACGGTAAGAAAATCCCTTGGGCAACATATCGACCGTCAGGCACATCATTGGCCAATTGCTCGGCAACGACGTCGCTTTGAGAACAATAAAAGCCTGACGGTGGCAAACAATCGGGATGCCCCGGCTTCGAACCGTCCACAATGCAGGTGTTTCCCTCGTGATAGACATATGCCGGAACCGCCGCACAGGATGGCGTCGACACGGCCAGAAACACGGCCAGAATGGCCAGGCCAAACCTACCTCCATAGAATCTGAGCCATGCGATCAACAGACGCGGAACGACGAAAAACGTTTGCATGTTGGATCCTTTCGTTGTTTCGAGTTGGCAAGACTTTACAATAAACCAAGCTGATTCCGTTACACTTTACACGCTCCATCCGCGCCACATTCTTGCACGGAATGCAACAACGTCCGCCCCGTCAATTCGCTTTGCTCGTACGAAAGCGGGTATCGCGTGACCAGTGTTTCTCCGGGCCCAAACATCAACACTTCATCGAGCCGCAACGATTGTTGCACCTCGAGTCCATGCGAATACGTCAATCGAACATCATCGCGAGTTCCGTAGACGAGCGCGACCGAACGTACCGGATCT
>JANORL010000341.1:0-10651 GCA_031415295.1 Polyangiaceae bacterium
CAGACCGATTACATTGACCTGTATTGGGTCCACGCCTGGGATTTCACAACGGGCGTCGACGAGGTCATGCGTGGCCTCGATGACTTGGTGCGCAGCGGGAAAGTCTTGACAATTGGCATATCCGATACGCCTGCATGGATCGTATCGCAAGCGAATACCATTGCGAATTTACGGGGCTGGACGCCATTTGCCGCGCTGCAAATCGAATACAGTTTGATCGAACGCACCGTCGAGCGTGATTTAATACCCATGGCTCGCTCATTTGGCCTCACCGTGACGCCTTGGGGACCGCTCGGCGGTGGAGTGCTGACGGGCAAGTATTCACGAGGCAGCGGCACGCCGGAAGATTCGAAACGTGCTGCTGGCAATGCGCGACGTTTGTCCGACAGGAACATGAAGATTGCCAAGGAAGTCGATGTCATTGCCGATGAACTTGGCAAGAGTTCGACCCAAGTGGCCATGAATTGGACGCGAGGACGCGGGGCACACGTCCTGCCCATTTTTGGAGCGCGAAAAGTCTCGCAACTTGTGGACGTCGTCGGCGCGCTGGATTTCACGCTGTCTGCGGAACACATGAAGCGTCTGAACGAGGTGAGCGCTATCGAACTCGGCTTCCCCCACGATTTTTTGGGGGCCAACCCTTTTGTCCGATCACTCGTTTACAGCGATCGCGTAGCGCAGATCGACTTGCCCGCAGCGGCAATTCCGCACTGATTGACAAGCAAAGCTGCTATGCCGCGTTCTACGTCCCACGTGCTGCGCTCGATCCTCCGGGACGCGGGCGCGGCCTTGGGCGTGTTTGGCTTGGTCAATATCGCAGGGGAATTCATTCGCGGTCCATTCGACGTGCTCCGGACGTTCGTTGGAGTGCCTGAATTTGCATATCCGTATGTTTTGCCGCTGGAAGCCCTGGTAGCGAGCGTGCTCGTGATTCAACGTCTGCGACCCATTGAATCTCGACGACCGCGGATCGCGTGTGCTGTATTGTTGGGTCTCGTGGCGTTGTTTTCGTTGGTCGATATTCTGACGTTTTACCAATTGGTGTTTGTCGGCAAGATTCAAACCTCTTGGCCAATTCCGAGTTCCATTGTCGTATGTTTGTTTTTCTCGGCACTCGCATACGATATCTTTCGCGGTCAAACAAAAGCGGATTGGACGCCGAAAAAAGCGCTTCAGCTGTTCGGTACGTCGGCTGCGGTCGCCACAACCTTGCCGCTACTGCTCATGTTCACGTTTGGCCCAACGAACTATTCACGAGAAGCTGATTGTGCAGTCGTCTTTGGGGCGCGGGTCTGGGACGATGGAACGCCTTCGTTGGCGCTTGCCGATCGCGTGGACGAAGGAATTCGATTGTATCAAAAAGGCCTGGTCAAGAAGCTGGTCATGAGCGGAGCAATCGATGGTCGGAATGGGCATTCCGAGCCGGAAGTGATGAAGAAGCGCGCGGTCGAGGCGGGAGTATTGCCGACGGACGTGTTGCTCGATGAAGCGGGCATCGATACGTCATCGACGGTGCGTAATACGGCTACACTCATGCAGCGCGAAGGGTTCTCGAAGACCTTGGCCGTGAGTCATTATTATCACGGACCTCGAGTGAAAATGCTTTTTTCGCGGGCCCGCGTGCGCGTGTACACAGTGCCCGCAAAAATGACCCGAAGGCTCATGAAAGAGCCATTGTTCATCGCTCGCGAGATTCTCGCGTATTACCATTCGTGGCTCATTCAATGACGGACGCAACGGCAACGACGGGACTGTCGGTCATTACGTGAAATGCTTTGCCAATGCCGGTATATCGTTATGAGTGAGTCGGAGGGATGAGCGAGGGAGTCGAAGTTACGCCGAAGCCAGGGGCCATGAATGAACGGGAGCACCGCTATTCGACAGCGATTCATAACGCCGAAGAAGTGCGCTCAAAGCGTCGAAACGCGACATGGTCGGAAGCAATTCGGCAAGCGTTCGTCGCTGCCAAGTTGCCCCGGTACGACGAGTTTCCACACGCGAAGCAAAAATAGACAAATATCGTTCCGCTTCGTGCGGGTCGACGCCGCCGGCGAGCAGGCCCTTTTTCGCAATGGGCACGAGCTGCGTACACAACGTCGCCGCGTTGATTTCTCGAGGCGATGGCGCAGATCCATTCGGCCACGGCAGAGTGGCGTCGAGGCCCGATTGGGCGGCCCTGTAAAACGCGTGATGTGCCAAATCGAACGGGTATGCAGGCAGAATGTTGTCGATATCCGGAGCCAGGCCCAACGTCAAACCAAGAAGAAACGCGGCATTGGCGAGCATGTCGACGGTGGTGGGACCCGCGGGTAGAGCCCGAAATTCAATGCGCACGTGACCTCCCCCTTCGGGATCATAAACGGCTCGATTCCACTTCCAAACCGTTCCATGGTGCAATCGAAGTTCAGCAAGCGAAGGAACATCACCGCGGCCGATCGCTTCGAGCGGGTTTTCCGCACCGAGCACCGGCATAACGGGAGCATGCAGAGCCACGCTTTCCGCAAAAGCCTCGGAGAACCGCTGGCGCATCCATCCGTGCCCAAACGATACACGCGATGGTACATGCCAACCCTCATGACCTGGGCGATCGTCGACCGATTGCTTGAAAAGAGCAATGCGCGTTTCTTCCCAAAGCCGGTGTCCCACGAGCAAAGGAGAATTTCCAGATGCGGCAAGCGTTGGAATCGTGGCCAATTGCGCTGCATTGTAATAGCGAGCGAAACTTCCTGGGGGCACGCGAAGGTGAATTTGAAAAGATGTGCCAGCTCCTTCCATCGCCACATCGTCGGTATCGAACGCGAGAGGATCTTCGCCATGGATCCGCAAATGAAAAGGGCCGCCACGCAATCGGCGTAAACCTTTCGACAAGGCGCGGTAACGGGCAATATCGGTCATTTCTTCAATGACGAGATCTTCGCGTCGCAACGTTGGTAAAATGCCAATACGCACGATTCTTCCGGAACATTCGCGCGCGGCGCGCGATATTTCCGCAATGGCGCCATCGAGCTCGGCCCCGAGCGCCGTGAACGGTTGGCCAGCAAGCAAACCGGGACGCGCGTTGAATTCGAGATTGAAGCGATCAATCTCGACGGTAAATCGAGGATCCACCGTTCGCGCCAAAACTTCTCGATTTGCGGGCAAAGGTAGACCGGCGGCGTCGACGAGGAACAGTTCCAGTTCCGCACCAATCGTCGTCTCCCCCTCGCCAAATCCAGGTCGTTGCAACACGCTGTCCAAAGCTTCGAGACTGGCTTGAAGACGTTCAGAAAACCGAGTGAACTCGTGCTCCTCGAAAGTATCGCGGTTGATGAGCAGCCCCATACGGCGAGTGTAATACCCACGCGTCGTGAGAGGCAAGGCTCCCACGTCGCTTGGGCAATCCGAGCGGATCGAGGCGACGCATCGCGGCACGTCGTTGGCAGCACCGATGCGGAAGCAGGCCACGCGTGGGAGATCCCTGCGGGCAGAGACGTTCGATTTTTATTGACGCCAGAATACCGCAGAGATAGAAGTGACCGAGTCTGTCCATTCGTAGCCGAATTTACGAATACATTTCACGATTACGATACGGAACGAAACCATGGCGCAGCAAATTCAGCTTCCTCCTTCGACTTCCCCGGTGCAGAATTCCGGCAATGAGATCATAACCAGCCGAATGACGGCCATGAAGTATGAAACGCTTACGAATCCGGACATTCCCAAAGAAGAGCGGGGCAATGTTTGGTTCGGGATCTTCGGTCATCTGGGTTCACCCATTGCGTATGTCGTCGTGCTGGCCATCGTGGGCGTGACGCTTTGGAGTAGCATTTGGACATTCTTCGCGGTGTCCTTGTTCTTCATTCCATTTACGTTGATATGTGAAAAATTGTGGCCGGCCCTCGACGTTCCCAAAGCGACCACAAAAGAGATTTTTGATGGCCTCTTTATGGTGTTCATCAAGGGAATCGCGGTTGGCGGTGGTTTCGTCGCCGGCGGCTGGTACGTCCTTTCCAAGTTCCCTCTGTACGGAAAACATTACAACAATTGGTGGCTCATTGCTGCGGCGACGGTGCTGCTCGACTTCGCCTATTTCTTGATTCATCAACACATGAGTCACAGTCGCGGTGGCAATAGCATTCTCAAGTTTTATCGGAAAAAACACGCAGCGCACCATTCCGTTACGGAGCTGGACTTTCTCCGTGGCAATCAATCGTCACTTGCAGACACCTCCCTTGGTCAATTTCAACCGGCGTTGATCATCATTTCGTGGCTGCTCGGTATGGACCTGGCTCCGACGCTCGTCGCGTATGGACTCATTCTCCTGCTTCAAGCGACCGACCATACGAACATCACGTTCAACATTGGGTGGCTCAGTTATATCTTCATGGACAACCACGCGCACAAGCTGCACCATTGCAAACGGGGCAACCTGATCAACCACGCGGCGGGTTTTTCGTTCTTCGATCGGTGGTTCGGCACGTATTACGAAGACTGGCGGCTTTCGTCAAATTACTTGCACCACAACGGCATTCCACTCCCGATCAAACGAGCTGACGAAAAGAAAAAATTGCCGCGTGAAGCCGATTTGGCATGAACGCCAACGCTCTTTATCCATCATGAAAAAAGAGTATGCGTTGATCACGGGCGCCAGTAGCGGCATTGGGCTCGCTATGGCCCAACAATTGGCCGACCAAGGGTATCCTCTCATTCTCGTGGCGCGCCGCATCGATCGCTTGGAATCGCTGGCCAAAGAAATCCGTGGACGCACCAATATCGACGTTCGCGTGATTCCGATGGACTTGTCCGAGCCCGACGCTGCGACGCTACTTTGCGAAGAGACCAAACGACAAGGCTTGCACATCGAAATCTTGATCAACAATGCGGGATATGGCATGCAAGGCAAATTCCTCGCAATGGAAACGCGCAAAATCGCGGCGATGTTTCGCCTCAATATCGATGCGCTGGCGTTTCTTTGTCGTGAATTCGCCCCCGCGATGCTCGAGCGAAAACATGGCTACATCCTGAATGTTGCTTCAGCATCCGCGTTTTTGCCGTCGCCCTACGTGTCCGCGTATGCGGCAAGCCAAGCGTTCGTGGGGCAATTTTCGGAAGCATTACGATTCGAGCTTGCGGGCACCGGCGTCCGCGTGTCGACGCTTTATCCGGGCGTCACGAAAACCGAATTTAATGACGTCGCCGGAGCCAAACACCCACCCCTCATGGAGGCATCGGTTTTGACGGCCGAACAAGTGGCACGCATCAGCCTAAAAGCGATGTTTCGCGGGAAACGCAGCATTGTGCCGGGTTTCATCAACAAGATCAATGCCTTCTTCAGCCAAGTGTTTCACCGGGGATTCATTACGCACGTCGCCGGAACGCTCCTGAAAAACGCCAACGGCCATTAGTCCGTCATCGATGACGGTCGCGCTTTTCCGCGGCGGCAATGCCTTCGCGCAAACTCCGTAACAACAAGACATCCCCCATGTCCACGTCGGCCATGACGAGCGTGCGAGCCAGCGTCGACATAATCCCAGTTACGATTGTACGTGCACCAAGCAATCGAATGGCACGCCCGAGACGAGCGACTTGTTCTGCAGTTTGTGCGGTTGCGAGGAAATCAACGCCGGTCAAGTCCAAGATTACGCAAGCCACACCGCGACTCGATACTGTCGCCAAAATTCGCTCCTCCAATGAAATCGCCCGTTGCGAATCGAGCATCCCAATGATGGGTACCGCAATCGTGCTCGAGGAAACTTCGAGTATCGGCGCTGAAAGCGACAGAATTTCTGCTTTCTGCCGTTCGACGACGGCCATTGCACCGCGTAATTCCTCCGCTAGCTGCGCTTGGTAGTCCGCACGCTCCTCAGCTTGACGCCGTGCCGTTACATCGACATGCTGAATCATGACAACAATGTCGCCCGTCGCGGGATCCTGCAACGTTCGCGCTTCGATCGTATGCCATTTCGGACCTTCCTCGGTATGCACCGACGTCTCGAGCTGAAAGACCTCGCCAGCGCGAGCGGCTTCGAGAATGGCATCACTCACGACCTCATCAACGAATCGCTTCACGAATGGCTGGAGCGAGCCAAATGCACGAATAGCTGCTGGATTTTGCAATACGATATGACCCTGGACGTCCGTAAGCGTCACCATCAAAGACGTGTGCCGAAGTGCCTCGATGCTGCGTACCAAATCCGGCGTGGGACCTTGCTCTTTCTCGAATGCTTGAATGAGCACGCCCATTCTCTGATCGTCGAGGAGTATGCCCGATAGAAACAGCTTCATCGTCATGGGTTCGCCCTTGGGATACAGCGTCCATTGTTCGTGCGCATGGATCCCTGCGCGAAATCCAGCAATGTACCCCTGCATCCTCGTGCGCGTGGATTCACTCATGTCGGAATAGTCCCGAGCATAGAGTTCTTCCGGCGTTGCCGCACGCCATACGTCGAGCGCTGCACGATTGGCCCACCGTTGACGGAAATAATCAACGTCGAACACCCACGTCGCTACGGACGAAGATTCGAATGCTGCCAATCGTTCGTGAAGAAACATCGTGGGATTTCCAGACCTGAAGTGACGACGTCACTTCACCGTCTAAGGCGGAATCACACGGACGTCCAGTGCCAAGCACACCTGGTCCCGCCGAATCGGGCCTCGTTTATGGAATCGTTTCTTCGTGGCAGTCAATCAAACCGCTAACGTAACGCCCCCGCCACTTCAAGGACGCATTCGAGGCTCGAACGACCAAACGAACGAGCACGTTCCGGCGAAAAACCCTCCGCTGGAGGTACATCTTTGAACGGCATTTCAATCGTCATCGACAAGCAGTCGAAACGTTCACCGACCCAATTGTTGGCAATACTCAAGTCACCTTTGCCGGGATCGTTCGGACCGTAATCGTGTTCGGGGGAAAAACCACGGTCGCACATCGCCAGGTTGCGAGCAAATCGACGTTCGAGCCGATATAACCGATCTGAATACCGCGGATTACCCGCACACCCCACGGCAAAGATGCACGGTTCGTTTTCGTCCCCGTGAATGTCGAGAAATAGATCGACTCCTCGTTGCTCCATAGCGGAACGAACAGCGAGCACTTCGGGACTTGATTGACCGTTCGGAAATGACCATTCACGATTGAGATCGCGGCCCACCGCATTTGTACGGAAATTACCACGAGCACTGCCGTCAGGATTTACATTCGGCACAACAAAAATGACGCAATGCTCGAGCAACACGCGGGTGAGTTCGTCGCCAGCATCAAGCAATCGCTGAATGACTCCTTCAGCAAAATAAGCCGCCATCGTTTCCCCGGAATGTTGACGCGCAGAAATCCAGATACGACGTTTGCCGGGACCATCATTTCCAAACGTCATGAGATCGACCGAGCGACCTTCGACACTACGACCGATGGTTTCAACACGAACCCATGGAAGACTCGACGCCCGTGCCAAAAGCGTTCGTTGCCGTTCGAGCGGGTACGCCGCAAAATACGAATAATGCACAATATCGTCTTCGGGACGGTGACGAAGAACGAGCCTCCGGCCATCGAAATGAGTGTCCACGCGAAACCACCGTTCGAGGTCGTACGAGGCAAACGCTCGATAATGGTAATACCCGTGCGGATAGGTCGCTTCGCCCGCATTGACAATGGCCATCTCGAGGTGCGCGCCTTGGGCGTGGCGCACACGAAAGTGGAACCATTGCCGCAGAGGCGAAGCACTATCGTGCTGCAACGTCAGTTCCGCAGAGCTGCCATGCTTACGCACCACGTGGATATTGCCGCCACACAGATCGGCATCGATCAACATATCGCTATCTTCACACGAACCGTGACGCGGGGAAACTATTCAAGCAGCAACGCGAGCAAGCGTTCACCCCGCAATCCTCCGTAACGTAATCACTGGCTTGTTCGCCTCGCGCGACTTGTCGATATCGATCACGCCTTCGACCACCCAATCGCCATCGCCCGATTCATCCACCAAAATTTGGGTAAATTCCCAGATGAACGGCCATTGGCGCACTTGAATATGCGTCGGGTTGCGCGCCTCTGGATCGGTCCGAATCTCCGTATGTTCCTGCCAATACGGCGCAAGCGCTTCCTCGAATCGGCGAATCGTCCAGTCTTCCCCTCCCGCTTCTACGATCGCCGCAGCTTCAACGTAGTCGCGTTTCGACAGAGCGCGCACCAGCGAGAACACTTCGTTGCGGAGCAACGCGACAAACGCTCGTTTGTCCGTCGTGATGTCGAACGCTTCTTTTTCGTCCGTTTGTCCTTCTACAACCTTCACGACGCGCGACGGATCACGCATCCGCTCCCACTCTTCGAGCAGCGACGAGTCCACTTGACGAACAATCGCGCCGAGAAAAACCACGACGTCGTCGATCGCGTCCGTCTTCACGTTGGTCGGAACCGTTTGCACCAGCGCCTTGTAAACGTCCGACAAATACCGCAACAAAAGCCCTTCGCTGCGTTGAAGCTCGTACTCGCGAATGTAGTCACTGAACGAATACAGATTCTCGTACATCTCGCGCGCGATCGACTTGGGCCGAATGTTCTCACGCGCCACCCATGGATGATGCTTCGCAAACTCGTTGAATGTGTCGTAGACGAAGTTCGCAAGCGGTTTCGGGTAGTCCATCTTGTCGAGTTCGGCGACGCGATCTTCGAACTCCATCCCCGCTTGTTTGAGCTCCAACATCTTGAGTTTCTTCAATTTGTCGAGCTGCTTCTGCAGGATGAGATCCGGATTTTCGAGGATGCTTTCGACCAGCGTCAGCACGTCGAGCGCGTATGTCGGAAGTTCTGGATCGATCGTTTGGACCGTTTCGACGAGCCACAATCCGAGCGCTTGGTTGAGCGAAAAATCTTCTTGCAGATCGATGTTTACGCGGACTTTTCGACCTGATTCGTGATGACGCGGAAGCAGTTCGACGATGGCTCCACGTACCAACGAACGAAACATTTGCAGCGCCGTCTTCCTGTGAATGCGCCGTTGTGCGGGCGTTTCGTGCACGTCCGACAGGAGTTTCTTCATCGCCCGACAACCATCGTCGTCGCGACCAAGCACGTTCAGAAGCATCCCGTGCGACACGGAAAAACGCGATACGAGCGGCTCGGGCTCGGACGTGACGAGACGATCAAACGTGGAGCGATCGAAGTGTACGTAGCCTTTTTCAGGGGGCTTTTTGCGCACGATGCGCTTCTTCTTGACGGAATCGGTGCCCGCTTTTGCTTCGAGGCGAAGGTTCTCGACAACGTGTTCAGGCGCTTGGGCGATGACTGTTCCGAGATTGTCAAAACCCTTGCGGCCTGCGCGTCCGGAGATCTGTTGGAAGTCACGCACGCTCAAGATTGCGGTCTTCTGTCCATCGAATTTGCAGAGCTTCGTGAACAAGACCGTACGGATCGGAATGTTCACACCAACGCCGAGCGTATCCGTTCCACAGATGACCTTGAGCAAGCCTTTTTGGGCGAGTTTTTCGACGATCAGACGATATTTTGGCAAGAGTCCCGCGTGATGAAGACCGATGCCATGACGTAGAAATCGTTGCAGCTCTTTGCCGTACGGACTGTCGAACCGCACACCGGAAAGAACATTCGCGATGGCGCGTTTGTTTTCCTTCGATGCGTAGTCGAGGCTCATCAGGTTTTGCGCTTCTTCGGCCGCTGCACGCTGCGTAAAACAGACGATGTACACAGGAGCGCGATCTTTCTGCACGAGCTCGTGAACGCATTCGTGCAAAGCGATCTCGCTGTATTCGAAATCGAGCGGCACAGGCCTTTCGCGCGAACGCACGAGAGCCGTTTCGTTCCCGGTCAAATCCGTGAGAATTTTCGCGAATTTTTCGGTGTCCCCAAGCGTCGCGGACATGAGCAAGAACGTCGCGTTCGACATCGTGAGCAGCGGAACTTGCCAAGCAACACCGCGATCGCGATCGGCGTAGTAGTGAAACTCGTCCATGATCACGTAGTCGATGCCCGTACGATCTCCTTCGCGCAGAGCGATATTGGAGAGGATTTCGGCCGTACAACACACGATGGGTGCGTCTCGATTGACCGACGCATCACCAGTCATCATGCCGACGTTGTCGGGACCAAAATCACGACAGAGCGCGAAAAACTTCTCACTGACGAGCGCCTTGATGGGGCACGTATAAAACGACCGTTTGCCCTTGGACATCGCCAGAAAGTGCATCGCTGTGGCGACGAGCGATTTGCCGGATCCCGTTGGCGTATTGAGGATCAGGTTTTTCCCAGCAACAATCTCGAGCAGCGCTTCTTCTTGCGCCGGGTAAAGTTCGAGGTTTTTCTCGGACACATAGTCGAGAAAACGGTCGAAGATAACGTCAGCCGAGGCTTCTTCTTCGGGTCCGGGCAGACGACGTGCCAAAGGTGCGGACGTGGGATCGCTGGAGGGGAGCACGGTCGCGTCATGCCATGAATCGACTCGTTAGGGGACGGATGCTTGTCCGAAAAAACTTGTGCCCGTGACACATCATGGACGGAAGGCAGTTGCCCCTTTGCCGCGTGCATGGGGTTGCGCTAGTGCGATGCAGAACGAAAGGCGCATCCAAGACAGCCAGCGCGACGATGCTGGTTGTGAATCCATCAACGGATAACTAGCGCGCAAGACGTAGTTCGGGGCATGATGGTCCTGCAGAGCGCGTGTCG
>JANORL010000342.1:0-13092 GCA_031415295.1 Polyangiaceae bacterium
TTTTTGGGTGAAAAAGCGACGCGAGCATATCCACACGTTCGTCCGGGACTTTGATGTTTCCGTACGCGATTTCCCGATCGGCTTTGCCTCCGGGAGCGAGTGCTCGAAACACAGTCGTTTTTCCAGAACCGGGATAACCCCAAATTCCAACGTGCATCACATCCCACACTGCGACGGAGGCGGCGATAGTACCTCACGAACCGCGATCCGCGAGAACGCTGTGTTCTTGATTGTTCGGTTCATCCACGGGCGTTGGCACGGACCTGAGGCCGGACGCCGCTTGCCGACAAACCGCTGCACGATCCACTTTGCCCGTCGCATTTCGCTCGAATGAAGGCACGATGACGAATCGACGGGGACGTTTGTGCGACCCCAATCGATTCGACACATCCGCGATGGCTGCCAAGGCAATGGCTTCCTCGGACGAATCATTGCCGGAAACAACCATGGCAATAGCCACGACTTGCCCCCAGCGTTCGTCCGGTACACCAAATACGACGGTCCCGGTTACGCCCTGACATTGCTCGAAAGCCTGTTCGACTTCGGCCGGATACACGTTTTCCCCGCCTGTCACGATGAGATCGGTGCGTCGGGCAAAAACGAAAAGTCGTCCAGTTTCATCGAGTGCACCAAGGTCACCCGTGACAAACCATCCATCCTCCGACGGGGCGATCGTCAATGGTTTTTCCGGGCCTGACCAATACCCACGCATCAAGATGGCTCCTCGTATTTCGATGAAGCCCACTTCATTTGTCGTCGCCAGTCCGCCTTGTTCGCGCGTGATTCGTACCTCGATGCCCGGTAAAACCGTGCCCGAGCCAGGCTCCGTCGTGCCGGGTGCACGCAACGGCTGACACGTGACTTGCGAGCAGCCCTCCGTCAGGCCATACGTCGTAATTGCCAAGAGTCCACGATTTGCGGCCCGCTCGAGCAGCAACGGTGACGCCGGAGCACCACCGACGAGTACGAAACGAAGCCGCCGTAGATCGCCTTCGTGATCAGCGTCGATGAGCGCATCGAGCATCGTCGGCACGACGGACATTTGCGTCGCGTGTTCGCGACGTATCGCTCGAAGGACGCCTTCCGGCTCGAAACGAGGTTCCAAAATGATGGGTTTTCGTGCCGAAAAACATCGAGTTAGGATCGACAAACCACCCACATGCGCCAGCGGCATACAAACCAGCCAGCGATCGTTGCTCGTCCAACCAAGGTTCGCTTCGCTCGCCCGCGCACTGGCGACAAACGATGATCGCGAAAGCACGGCACCTTTGGGGCGTCCCGTGGTGCCTGATGTGTACACGATCGCCGCTATTTTATCGGTGTCGGTGCTGGCAACTGGACCTTGATTGGTCTTCAAACGTTCGATGTCACGCCCAGACAAACGTACGTCGGGACAAGCGTCTTCGAGAATAAATTGCTCTTCCGGTTCAGTCAGACGTGGATGAATCGGCACGAGGGCGGCGCCCAATTCCAAGAGCGCGAAAAAGGTAACGACTGTGCCGACTTCGCACGTTGCTCGTAAGGCGACGCGACTGCCTGGTCCGACGCCACACGCCGCAAGCTCGGCCATCCGCTGTTCGACGAGCTTTGCCAGGTCACCGAACGAAAGAACGCGGCCCTGTTCGAAAATGGCTGGAAGTTCGGCAACTCCAGGCTCGATCACCGCTTCACGCACGCTCAAGCCATCATCAGCCATCGTTGTCGATCCTCCTCGGTAAAACCCAACCCTGGTAATATCGCACGCGTCGCAACTTCGGGACGAACGCCATGTGGCGATATCAGCGCCGGATACCTCGACAAACCCGCATGAAACGCCAGTCCACACGCAGGCGGCGCCCCCGAGATAGCGCGGGCAAACTCGACGGCAGCGGCAACACCTACGGGGCCATCGAGTGCATGCGTCGTGATCGCAGCGATGCCCGCCGACTTCGCCAACAACGCCAATTCGAGCGCCCTGGAAAAACCACCGAGCAACGCCGGCTTCAGGACAAATGCAAAACACACGCCCATGTCGACGAGTCGCTCGGGCAAACCTGACACGAGGAGCGATTCGTCCGCAGCCCAAGGACTTGCTGTTTGTCCAAGGTCCGCAAGCTGGTCCGCGGCCACCGGCTGCTCGACGTAACGTGGAGCAAATTGCGACAAGATCTCGATTTTTTCGCGTGCTTCTTCTACCGACCACGCACCGTTTGGATCCAAACGAAGTTCGTTCGGCCAAACACGACGTAACGCACGAAGAGCATCGATTTCCCGGGCAAACCCTGCCTTGTCACGCGCCCGTAACTTCACTTTGATCGCCGTAAAACCTTGGACAGCAAGCTCCCCTGCCCGCAACGCGAGATCGTCCGTGGCCGCATCGAGAAGCGCGTTGCAAGGTACCCGCTCATGTCCCTCGAAGTCGGTCAAACACGCTGCCAACGGTTTTTCCGCACGTTGTCCGATAACGTCCAGAAGCGCCGTTTCCACGGCAAAACGCGCAGTTTTCCAAGGAGCGAGGATGGCCTCGACCGGCGCTAACGCGCGTTTGACGGCTTCGACCGGCGAGAGTTCGTCCAGGTGAACCTCACCGAGTTTCGGAAGCGCGTTGCCGATCGCCATCGCCATTTTCGCGACGGAATCTGCCGATTCGGCGGGCCACGGCGTGGCTTCTCCAATACCGAGCGTCTTGCGTTCGTCACGAATTCCTACGCGTACGTACGGTCTTGCGCCATCGAAGGACGGAATCGCTGCGCCTCCGCGAACGAGCACGACCTAGGCTCCTCGCACGGAAAGCACGAGCCCGACGGACAAGAGGACGCCGTACAACAGCAGCAACATCGCTGTCTGTCCGAGAACAGCATTGAGCGCGCGACCTTCTTTCGTGGCCAAGGCTGCTACGAGGCGTATCGCCAGCGGCAGGGAAACAAGCGGCAAGAGTACCCAAACGCCCGTATTGGCGAGAACCATGGCCAAGACGGGAACCGCGTAGGCCAAGACAAATAGACCAATATATTCGATGATTCCGCCGCGTTTTCCCAGACGAACCGCCAGCGTGCGTTTGCCCGCCTTCACATCCGTTTCACGGTCGCGAACGTTGTTCACGACGAGAATCGCCGTCGCGATCGCGCCCACCGCAGACGCAGCGAGCCAAGCGAGCAGCGGGATTGTGTTGGCCTGGACAAACACCGTGCCACAAACCGCCACTAGTCCGAAAAACACGAAGACGAACACATCTCCGAGGCCGTGATAACCGAGCGGATAAGGTCCTCCGGTGTACGCGACGCCACTCAACATCGAGGCGATGCCGATGATCACGATCGGCCAACCCCCGACAGACACCAGATATACGCCGGGAATCAGTGCCAAACCGAGGGTCACCACAAGGGCCGTGCGCATCTGCCTCGAGGTCAAAAGGCCCGTTGCCGTCGCGCGCGTAGGCCCGAGTCGTTCTTCCGTGTCGGCGCCTTTTTCGTGGTCGAAAACGTCGTTCGCGAAATTGGTCGCGATCTGAATCAGCATCGATCCGATAAGCGCCGCGAGTGCCGGTGGCCATCGAAAACCGCCCACTGCATGCGCCACTGCGCTGCCAACGAGTACCGGTACGATCGCAGCCGTGAGCGTCGCGGGTCGTGACGCCAAGATCCAAGCTCGGAGCGACCCCGCTGCAACCTGGGTCATCGCGTCATCTCCTCACTCAAGAAACGAAGCTTTTCCGCAACATCAGCGCGAAATCGAGCCACGCGTGGCGTTCCATCTTCGGGTGGTACCACAGCCTCGATAAGCGTCGTTCCTGACGAACCCACCGCAACGCCGAAGGACTGAACAAACGTTTCTGTGTCATCCGTGCGGACAAACTTCACTCCAAACGCGGCAGCAGCATGCTCGAGATCCACCACTTCATGCATGGTGAAGTACTTATCAAAGTGTGCGCGATCGATTGCACGGGCGACGGGCAAACGTTCAAAAATTCGTCCGCCTTGGTTCTGCACGACGACGATGACGAGGGGACCTGGCGCATGCCGCGCGAGCGCCAAACTCGTCAGATCGTGCAGCGTGCTCGTGTCACCCAACAGCAACACAACGGGGCGCTTTGCAACGCTTGCCGCCCCTGCCGCGCCAGCGACGAGACCGTCGATGCCACTGACGCCGCGTTGATGCAGCACGTCGAGACGTTCAGTGCGAGCCGGCGCCCACACGTCCACGTCGCGCACGGGCAAACTGTTTCCTACGACGAGCAGTGCTTGCGAAGGGCACTGCGACACCACCGTCCGAGCCACGAGAGCTTCGGTCAGCGACGCAGTTCCAGCATGGTGTGCGGCCTGCTTCCAAACGAGCGCATCAGCACGCGCAAACATGGACGTCCATTGTACGTCCGTACAAACGGTAAGCATAAACAAGCGTTTGGTCATCGCGCGACAAACGTCCACTGGATCAGCCAAAACAAGCGCTGTTGCGTCTTGCGCGGGATCGTTCCAGCCGTGCGCTGCAATGACAAACCGCGACGTCGACACGAGCTGCACGACGTACTCGGCGTAGTTGTTCGATGTTAGCGGTGCACCCAGTTCGACGATCACGTCCGGTTCGAAGGCTCGACGAAACGACGGTTCGCGAAGTACCACGTCAAACGACGGGCATTCGACAACTGAAGGGTCTTTTTTTCCAAACCGTGCCTGGCTCGTGGTCTCGGCAAGCAAGACAAACCCCGTCACCTTAGCCAGCGCAACAGCCGCGTCGCGCAAAGGTTTGTCGGCGCGATCTAGTCCCGCCGGTCCGCACACAATGAGTCCCCGACGCGCGCGTCTCACATGTTCGACCAACACATCAATGGCTTCCGAAGACGGCTCGGAACGCGGTAAAAATACTCGCGTCATGCGACCGGGGTGCTCGCGCTTTCGCGTTGGATCGGGCCACGGCGACGCAGGCTCCAAAGGTTTGCGCAGACGAACGTTGATATGCACAGGTCCTGGCGTTGGAGCAAACGATCGCGCAACCGCTTGTGCCGCAACGCGCGCAGCAATGGCGTCATCGAGCGACGGTTCGTGCAAACCAAGCTCCATGTAAGCACGCACGTGCGTTCCAAAAAGCGCGTGTTGATCCATCGTTTGCGGGGCGGAGACACCGACGAGATCCCAAGGCCGATCTGCTGTCAGCAGGATCAGCGGGTGAAAGCTGTGCGAAGCCTCGATGATGGCCGGTAAAAAGTGAGCCCCTGCCGTACCGGACGTGCACAAAATGGCGCTCGGACGCCCCGTGACGCGCGCTTGTCCGAGCGCAAAAAACGCTGCCGCGCGTTCGTCCACCGCGACGTGACAAACCAGTCCATCGGTGATGTCAGCAGCAAGCGCCAACGGAGTCGACCGTGAGCCTGGACAAACGACGACGTCGCGCACGCCTGCGCACGAGAGCGCAAACATAAACGTCTCGATCCAGGCAAATTGATCGCGGCTCATGGTGCGATCCCTAATGCAGCGAGCATCGGCGCTTCCTTGGCACGAGTTTCCGCGTATTCCGCAGGAGGATCGGAGGCTTCGACGATACCCGCGCCTGCATAAAGAAACGCTTCGTGTTTGCCCACGAGACCCGCACGAATGGCCACGGCAAACTCACCATCCCCTGCTGCGTCGAAATACCCAACAGTGCCTGTGTACCAACCACGGGATGTGGGTTCGTGTTCGGCAATCCACGCAGTTGCCCGATCTCGCGGCGTTCCGGCAACGGCCGGCGTCGGGTGGAGCGCTTCGACCAATTCGAGCACATGGGTTTCGTTACGTAATACCCCTCGAATGGGCGACCACAAATGATGAACGTTACGCAGCGTGCGCACGCCCGGTTCGTCCGGTACATCAAGCGTCGAACAACGCGGGCCGAGCACCGAAGCGATCGATTCCACGACGAACGCGTGTTCCCGACGATCCTTCGCACTCGTAAGAAGTTCACGCACGATCGTCGTATCGTCGGCTCCGCGTCGAGCTGTCCCCGCAAGGCCATCGCTATCGACGTGCCGCCCTCGTCGGGCCACGAGTCGTTCAGGTGACGCTCCGACAAACACGCGTTCGCCACGCTGAATAAGAAATCGGTTCGTTTCCGGGTACGCGTCGTCGAGACGTTCGAGCACCACGCGTGTATCAATCGGTTCGCCGAACGTTATGCGACTCGATGTAACCGCCACGATTTTGTCCGTGGCGCGCGTACGAATGCACGCAATCGCATCAGCTACGAGCGCACAATACGCGTCGCGATCCGCAACATCGACACGGATCACCGACGTCGACAAACTCGAGTCGGACCGCGGTCGCTTGGCGTGGTGCAGAACCGACTGAAGCACGTCGAATTCACCAATGATCTGAAGTCGATGGCGCGCCACTTCGTCTGTCCGGACGCACAACCACCACCACGCTTGTTCACCACGACAAACATACGTCCAACGGGGCAAGGAAAAACTGGCATCGGCAAACGCAGCCCAGGGCTCTCGCTCGGCGTGCGGCCGGAAAGACAAACCACCGACGAGAAATGGGCCCGGAGCAGACTCAGCTTCAACCGCACGCTCGTGATGAAGCGCAGCAAACATCGCAGTGGCTTCGACAGACACTTGTCGAGCACGAGCCGCTCCATGGCCTTCGATGCGTACCGTTTCGCCAAACCCGACAATCGCCAACGTTGGTTGTGCGGCGTCAGGAGCGGCGTTCCAGAACAGCACGGGCAAATCGCCGGAGTACGTTGCGACCAACCGAACCGGTGAAACCACCGGTGCGGGTGCGACGATGGCGATCACCTCTGTGGACGATGGCGTCTGGGTCGAAACACGTTCGAGCGATCGCGCAAAATAGTCGATCACGACGCCTCCGTACGGTTCGCCTCTCTTCGTGGGGTGCCGACATAAAGATGTGCCACGCCAAATGTCAAAGGCGACAATTCAAGCACTTTCAGCCCTGCTTCTTCCATCATTAGGGCAAACTCGTCGGCGGGCGGAAACGCCGCAATCGACTTCTGGAGGTAACGATATTCTTTCGCGCCCGAAAGAAATCCTCCGACCCGCGGAACGATTTCGTGCACGTACGTACGCGCGAGAACTCCAAGCATGCCGCGGCGAGGCTCGGACAATTCCAGAACGGCGACTCGTCCACCCGTGCGCGTCACCCGCGCCATTTCACGCAACGCCTGCGCGCGATCCGGAACGTTTCGTATGCCAAACGCAATCGTTACGCCGTCAAACGTTTCGTCCTCGAAGCTGAGCGCTCGAGCATCGCCTTCGAGCATCTCGACACGATCCGAGAGTTTCATGTCGCCGATTTTGCGAACACCTTCCGCCAACATGTTCCGCGAAGGATCTACACCAACGACCATCGAATCAGGATGCGTCTGGGCAATCGCGATCGCGAGATCCCCCGTTCCTGTCGCCAAATCGAGTACCCGCGCTCCGGGTGGAAGCGCGAGCGACGCGACTGCTTTGCGACGCCAGCCCTGATCCATACCGAGCGACAAGATGCGATTGAGCGTGTCGTAGAGCGACGCAATGGCATCGAACATCGCACCACTGCCGAGGTTCGTCGGGGCTGCTTGTGGTTTGTCGATGGTCTTCATGGCGAACCCTCCGTTACGAGATTTGCAGGTTGTTCATCCAGCTCGAGGACCCGTTTGCGATCGTGCAAACGCATGTGACCACGCTGAATGCCTTCGCCAGCCAACGCCCGGAGCGCGGCAAGATTCGAAGCAAGCCCAACCGAAGCAAGAACGATGGCTAGCTCGGACGACGTCGCGACATCGAGCACGTCGAACGCCGCCCGAACGCCAGGGTGTGCCTGCGACAAACCACCTACCGTACCCACCGCAAGGGGCAATTCCGTGCGACCAATGAGCCCGTCCGCGGACCGTTTCCACGTACTGAGCGGTCGATAAGTTCCGGTGATGGCGGCGAATGCATGCGCACCTGCTTCAATCGCCCGGAAATCTTGTCCAAGCGCCAACGCAGCGGCGTCGACACCGTTCATGAAACCTTTGTTGTGTGTCACGGCGCGAAACACGTCGAGTTCGGCAAAACGACTTGCACGCATGATTCCCTCGGCGAGTTCCGAACCTCCGACGTCTTCGTCGCGCACCGCAACATGCACGCGCACGCGTCGACGGAGCGACAGGTTTGTCAGGATGCGCAGCCCCATGGTTCCGCCGGCAAGGTCGAGCACACCGGGCGCCATGGCTTCCGCTACGGAATCCACCGTATTTGCGCCCATGCAATCGCCCACGTCGACATGCACGTGCACGACAATCACACCGAGCGATTCGTCGAGCACCCGAACGTCGAGATCGCGGACGCCACCACCACGCGCCACCATGCGTGGAATGGCTTCATCACCCATCGCGGACAAACGTTGCTTCGCTTCGAGAATGCGCGCGGCAGCAGCAAACGGCTGAGGAACGTCGTCGAGTTGAATTTGCGCCGTCATGATCGGCGCATCTGCTTCACCGACAAACCCACCCGAAGTGCGGGTCATACGTGCAGCATTCGACGCGGCCGCAATGACGCTGGGTTCTTCCGTCGCCATGGGCACGAGGAAATCGCGTCCATTGATGAGAAAGTTGAGGGCCACTCCCAGCGGCAGCGCATGCGTGGAGATGACGTTTTCACTCAAACGATCCGCCAACGTGACGTCGATGCCTCCGCCTCGAGCGAAGTGGTCGACAGACACTGGATCAACAACACCCATCTCGCGCAACTTGGACAAACGTGCGGCCGGAGAGAACTCGTAGAACTTGCTGATGCGGCTAGAAATCGCAGGTTTCATCGTCACACCGCCATGGTTTGTCCCAATTGACTCAGCATCGCCCCGAGTTCGGCAAGAGGAACCGCTTGCGGTCCATCCGAAAGAGCGCGGCCCGGATCTGGATGCGTTTCGATCATGAGCCCCGCTGCACCTGCAGCAAGAGCCGCACGTCCAAGCGGAAGGACGAGATCGCGTCGACCCGCTCCGTGCGAAGGATCAACAATGACCGGCAAACGATGCACATGACGCAGAATCGCGACTGCACCTAGGTCGAGCAGATTGCGTGTCGAGTCATCAAATCCGCGAATTCCGCGCTCGCAAAAGACGACGCCTTTCGAGCCATGGGCCAGCACATATTCGCCAGCAAGCAACCACTCTTCGATGGTCGACGACATTCCACGCTTCAAAAGAACTGGTTTGCCCGTTTTACCAATCGCCTTGAGCAGCGAGAAGTTTTGCATGTTGCGTGAGCCGATCTGAACGAGGTCGGCGTATTCGGCGACCGACGACACGTGACCTTCTCCCAACGCTTCGGTCACGACGAGCAAACCGACGGCATCGGCTGCGCGACGAACCCACTCGAGTGCTTTGTCTCCATGTCCTTGGAACGCATACGGACTCGTTCGCGGTTTCCACGCGCCACCGCGCATGAAACTCACGCCGTTCGCCGCAAGAACAATGGCGGTTTCCCGAACTTGTTCTTCCGATTCGAGACTACACGGACCGCACATGAAGATCGGCTTCGACAAACCAATCTGCACGCCGCGCACATTCACGACCGGACCTTGCGCAGACACGAGCGGATGCGCGGGCGCGGGAGCAGTCACTTCGAGCACTCCATCGATACCCGCAAGCTCCCTCGGATCCGCAGGTTGCGAATGCGGAGCAATCACGTAGTGCACGGTGCTTCCGGACGTACCGCGTTCGACACGTGAAACCCAAAGCCCACGACAAGTCAGCTCGCGCAATACACTCGAGGCATCGGCGTCGCTCTTCAAAGATACGATCATGGCGGCTACCTCCTCCGCTCGGGCGTCGCACGAGCGACGGCAACGAGCGCAGTTTTGGCAATCCCATCAGGCACGATATCGAGCGCCAAAATGGCTTCGTTACAAAGCCGGCGCGTTAGATCGAGACACTCTTGGACTACCCCACACGAACGAAGAATCGTGATGATCCGCGCACCCAGTTCTGGAGCGACATCGTCACCAGCACACGCAATTTCGAGTAGCGGAGCAAGGTCGGGACGTCGCTCGAGAGCGCGCAACATTGGATAGGTCATCTTGCCTTCCGCAAGGTCTGCAAGCAGCGTCTTACCCGTGGTTTCAGCATCTCCAGCGACATCGAGTACGTCGTCGACGACCTGAAATGCAACGCCTACCTTGCGGCCGTAATCGACGAGCGCATCGCGTGCGGCATCGGGAACACCACCCGCAACTGCGCCGGCAAACATGGCCCAACGGAACAACGATGCGGTTTTTCCTTCGATGATCTGGAAATATTCGTTCACGGTCGTATCGAGTTTGCCCCGACGCTCGAGCTGAATCGATTCCGCGATGACCATCTCGCGAACGACATCGAGCATGCGACCGAGCACTTCGAAGTTGCCAGCGCGCTGAATGTCGCGCAGCGCTTCGACCAAGAGCCAATCACCGCCGAAGATGCTCGCGGCATTGCCGTAAATCATCCGCGCGGCTTCAGCACCGCGGCGACGCACGCCGAGATCGACGACGTCGTCATGCAAAAGCGTCGCGTTGTGGACGAGTTCGACAGCCACGGCATACGTGCGTGCAGTGTCCGTAAAACCGCGCCCGACGTTGGCGGCAAGCGCTACACAAATAGGACGAATACGTTTTCCGTCTTGCGCCAGTAAATGCCGAACGCTTGCTTCGGCAACGGTTTGTCCGTTGGAACCAACCGCGGCGATGACTCGATCGACTTCGTCGAGATCACTGGCGAGAAATGCGCGCAGATCGGCGAGGCGATGAGCGAGCGGATCGATTCCATGAGCGACACAACCTCTCTCGAGACTTCCCACGACATCGTGGGAAGGCGGAGCAACGCGTTTGATGGGGTATGTAGCAATCGACATACGTTCTCCCGCCGGCAGGGGTTTGCCCAACCGGACCGAATGCTTCGAACTCGAACAAACTCTTAGGCGCGGCGCCTGCGCATGACCCGTAAGGGGAATCGAATGAGGTCCCCGAAGGGGGCGAAATCCACTTGCCGGGATCGAATGAATCCATCGAGCGCCACTTCAGCGGTCATGACGAACGCGAGCAACCGGCGAACACGATCGACCCGCATGTCGTTCGCACTCGATCGATGACGAGACTCGAGAAGGTCCACCGCTCGTTCGAGGCGCGACCGAACCGATTCGGCAAGCAATCGCTCCCGCTCGGAAAAAACCTTGGAAATCATCTTCCAGAAATCCGTCTCAGCCTCGAAAAATTCCCTGCGTTCACCAGGTTTGAAGACACGCCGAACGACACCCCATCGCTGAAGCTCCGTGAGGGACATGCTTACTGCCCCCGCAGACAAACTCAGACGTTCACCGATGGTCGCTGCGGGCAGTGGTTCTCCCGCAATGAACAGGATGGTCCACACTCGACCAAGCACGCGACGAAAACCCCAGTGCTCGATGACGTCACCGATGGCGTCGGCTGCGAGCATCTCGGCTTCGTCTTCTCCTGTAGTGATGGTTTCGCGGTCGGTCATGTCTTACTGAACTTTCAGAACATTTTGAAAGTATAAGTAGTCGCGAAAGCGTGGACGGTCAAGACATGGTCCCGATATTTTTAGCGAAATCTCTGCTCATCTCGGCGCAAGAAGACAACGCAATGCAGCACGCGGAGCGAGTGGATTGCGTCGTGAAGATTGATGTTGTGGGGGAAGAGTCGCTACGTCGGGGATGACGCCGCGCGCATCAGCGTTGCATTGCGTCGCGTAGAGCTTGGTGCTGCGCCCACAGTTCTTCGGGAATCCGGCCGTCGAACGACTGGAAAAACGCCTCCTGATCCTTGAGGTCTTCGAGCCATTCGTTGCGATCAATCGCAAAGAGTTGGTCCATCGCTTCCGTGGACAAACCTAAGCCTTCGGAGTCGATTTCGCCTTCGGCGGGGAAGATTCCGAGCGACGTCTCTTGTCCTTTGGCTGCGCCGTGAATGCGGTCGTGCATCCAACGCAAGATGCGGGTGTTTTCTCCGAAGCCAGGCCAGATACACTTGCCCGCATCGTCCTGTCGGAACCAGTTGACGTGAAACACTTTCGGCATGTTGGGTTTGTCTCGGCCCATCTCTAGCCAATGCGCGAAATAATCGGCCATATTGTATCCACAGAAAGGACGCATCGCCATCGGGTCTCGACGCACAACGCCGACCTTGCCGACTGCAGCGGCCGTGGTTTCCGACGCCATCGATGCGCCCATATAGACCCCATGCGCCCAGTCACGCGCTTCGTAGACGAGAGGCGCGAGTTTGGCGCGACGACCTCCGAAAATGAACGCGCTTATGGGTACGCCCGCCGGTTCGTCCATCATCGGCGACACGCACGCATTCTGTTTTGCAGAAACGCAAAATCGGCTGTTGGGATGCGCTGCTGGCGTTCCCGTTTGTGGTGTCCACGGGCGCCCGTGCCAGTCGATCAACGATGGGGGCACTTGACCATCGAGACCCTCCCACCACGGATGACGTTCCGGCGACATCGCCACGTTCGTGAAGATCGTGTTGCGATGGATCATCTCGAGCGCGTGCGGATTCGTCTTGCGGCTGGTTCCTGGGACAACGCCGAAATATCCAGCCTCGGGATTGATCGCCCACAACCGACCATCGGGCCCGAACCTGAGCCACGCAATGTCGTCTCCAACGGTCCAAATTTTCCACCCCGCTTGGGTAGCGGGAGGCACGAGCATCGCGAGGTTTGTCTTTCCACATGCGCTCGGAAATGCTGCACAAATGTAGGTGACCTGCCCTTGCGGATCCTCGAGACCCAAAATGAGCATGTGCTCCGCAAGCCAGCCTTCGCGACGCCCCATGGAGCTGGCGATACGGAGAGCAAAGCACTTTTTGCCCAAGAGGGCGTTACCGCCGTAACCGCTACCAACGCTCCAAATGAGTTGTTCGTTAGGGAAATGAACGATGAAACGACGGTCAGGATCGAGGTCTCCCAAGGAATGCAAGCCGCGACAGAAGTCTGATGAATTGCCGAGCTGATCGAGAGCGACTTGGCCCATACGAGTCATGATCCGCATGCTCGCGGCGACGTATGGGCTATCGGTGATTTCGACGCCGACTTTCGAGGAGGGTGAGCCCGCAGGTCCCATCAAATAAGGCACGACGTACATGGTGCGACCGCG
>JANORL010000343.1:0-2426 GCA_031415295.1 Polyangiaceae bacterium
ATATCGCACGGAGCGATTGCCGTGAAATCGAACGACCTGACCCGTTCCGTCGCACAAGCATCCTTATGGGGCCTCGGTCGAACGATTATGCTCGAACATCCCGAATTGAGCTGCACATGCATCGACCTGGATGTTGCAATAAAATTCGATACCGTCACGAATCTCGTCCGCCAATTCGATGCAGACGAGCACGAAGAACACATTGCTTTGCGACCCAACGGTCGGTTTGTCGCTCGCTTGGCCCGCACTCGTTTGGATCAAGCACCCACGGTCGACTTTGGATTGAAAGCGAATGCAAGTTATTTGATTACAGGAGGACTTGGGGGATTGGGGTTGTCGGTCGCACAATGGATGGTCGAAAAAGGCGCACGGCACGTCGCGCTCATGGCTCGACGTAAACCATCCGGTGAAACGCTCGATGCCATCAAGAAAATGAAGGCGATGGGCGCCAATATCTTGGTCGTACAAGGTGACGTCGCGCACCCCGACGACGTCTTGCGAGCCATGTGCGCGATCAATGCGGAAATGCCCGAATTAAGAGGCGTGGTGCATGCTGCAGGCGTCGTTGCCGATCGTACCTTGTTGGAATTGTCCGAAGAAAATTTTCAAACGGTATTTGCACCCAAAGTCGACGGGGCGTGGAATCTGCACACCTTGACCCTCAATGAAAAGCTCGACTTCTTCGTGCTGTATTCATCCGTAGCCTCGCTTTTCGGTTCACCAGGACAAGCCAATTACGCGGCAGCCAATGCCTTCCTGGACGCTCTTGCGCATTCGCGGCGCACACAAGGACTGCCGGCAATGAGTATCCAATGGGGACCATTTGCAGACGTGGGAATGGCTGCGGCACACGAAAATCGAGGCTCCCGTCTTGCCAATCGAGGCATCGAGAACCTCGCCCCATCCGACGGATTGCGTGCATTGTCGAAATTACTCGAACGGCCGCGAGCCGATATCGGTGTCTTGCGCTTGAACCTGAACAAATGGCTTGAATCATTCCCGGAACTGAAGACGCGATCCTTGTGGTCGGATTTGGCGGCGACAACAAAAGCTGCCCTGTCTGCCCCGGACAACCAACCCTCGCCTGCCGCGTCTACAGGAAGCGAAAAACGTTTCATTGATACGCTCGCCAGCGCATCATCCGACAACCGTGGACAAATGCTCGAAGACCACGTGCGTGGACAATTCGGCAAAGTCTTGCGAATGGACCCTTCAAAGATTGCTTTGGACGAAAAAATTCAAAATTATGGCCTCGATTCACTCATGGCCATTGAACTACGCAATCGATTGCAAACGTCCTTGGATACGCAAGTCTCGGTCGCCGATATTTGGACGCACGCCTCTGTACGTGAACTGGTAACCTGGCTAGGAGCCAAATTCAACGCAGGCCCGCCTGTTCCTCGCCAAGCCGAACCTGAACCGACGAAATCGCCGGTTACAGTGGCGAAATTGCCTGCACCAGCAGCGAAATTGGCCGGTCCTGCAATCACCGCTGGTGCGCCGGGAAGTTGGGTCGTCGTTCCTCAGCCTCGACCAAACGCCAAAATGCGGCTCATTTGTTTTCCGTATGCCGGCGGTGGTGCTTCGGTGTTTTCCGCATGGCCGGAAATTCTGCCACCAGAAATTGAAGTATGCGCCATCCAGCCGCCAGGACGGCTCGCGCGAATGAACGAGCCCTTGGCTCAAAGCGTCGGCGAAATGGTCACTGCAATCGTCTCCGCGCTGCTGCCTTATCTCGATAAGCCATTTGCAACATTTGGTCATTGCCTCGGATCGATTGTAATGTACGAAGTCGTGCATCGGCTCGTGTCCGAACACTGGACGTACCCATTGCAGATTTTTTCGTCCGGTGCGCCACCGCCAAAACAATACCTGTTGCCAAACATCATCGACCGATCGGACGACGAGTTTCTCGGGCTTCTACGCGCAATTGGGTTGACGGAACAAGATGTCTTGAACGACCCGGACCTCATGCGCGCGTTATTGCCCATGATCAGGTCCGATTTTCAAATCGCCGCGAATTACAAATATGCAGCACCCACGCCGCTCGACGTTCCGATCGTGACATTTGCCGGCGATGCCGACGCATTTGCTCCACCGCTCGTCGTGGAGGGCTGGCGGCACGAAACAACGTCGTATTTTTCAAAGCATACTTATTCGGGCGGACATTATTTTCTCATGCCTGAGCGGGACTCGATTCTGCGCATCGTCGCCTTGGAAATGACGTATCGCTTGTCGGCGATTCAGCATCAGCAAACACGAATCGATGCGATTCGGTGGCTTGCCAAAAGCAAGCCCGGAACCTTGCCTTCGTTGCGCGTGATTTGTTTCCCCGGAATGGGCGGTGTGGCCTCAGATTTCCAAGCATTATCGTCGGCATTGTCGAGTGGCGTGGAGGTGTGTGCCGTCGAGCTACCGGGGCATGG
>JANORL010000344.1:0-29834 GCA_031415295.1 Polyangiaceae bacterium
GCGCGAGATCCACAGGCGTTTATTCGCGCGTTTACAGCCCTTGCGTCTCCGCCCTTGTTGCCGGAAATCACTTTGCACCTTGCGACGGAGATGACGCCGCTATGGTGGGCGACGGAAACTTGGCTTCAATCGACCGGTATCGAACCGCCATTTTGGGCATTTGCGTGGGCAGGCGGGCAGGTAATTGCGCGACTTTTATTGGATGAGCCGAACCTGGTGCGTGGTCGTCGAGTGCTCGATTTGGCGTCAGGTTCGGGCATTTGCGCGATTGCGGCGGCTCGTGCCGGAGCAGAGCAGGTGATCGCCGTGGATCGAGATGTTTTGGCGGTTCATGCCATTACGCTCAATGCACAGCGTAATGGTGTCGTCGTCGAAGCGCGTGCCGAGGATATCGTCAGCCCGAATATTTTGCCGCCCTGGGTTCGTGATTGCGATGTTGTCTTGGCTGGGGATGTTTGTTATGATGCGGCCATGACGGCCGCGTTTTTGCCATGGTTGCGGGCGCGCGTTGCGGATGGCGCTCGCGTGCTGCTGGGTGATCCAGGCCGGCATTATGCACCGTCGCAGGGCATTGAGTTACTTGCTCGTTATCGAGTTCCGGCGAGTGACGACGTCGAGGCGGCCAAAGAGATATGGGGAGCGGTCTACGAGCTGCGGGGCGATGGACTCATTTCGGAATGCAGTCCATAACGGCGTTATTGCATCTGCGGCATCGTAGATATTGAATTCGTACCTGCTACGTTCGGTATTCTGATTAAATATTCGGGATGTCAATGTGTAATATGTTTACATGCCCACGCGTTTTTCATCATGGGTTCACGGCGCCATTACATCCACAATGACGACATCCGGCGGCGCCCAGGTTCGAAAAGGAACCTCGATGCCCCCCAAACCACGTGAAACAACAGCTCTGCCCCATTGCGTCTGATGCTCGCCGCTGACGAGTACACGCCCAACGTGCCCCGGTATCACCGGCGCACCAAGCGGCGTCGATACGTGCCCGCCATGCGTGTGCCCGCATAAGAAAAGCGAAAACGCGCGCCCTGCGCACAATGGCAAACCTTCGGGTGCATGGCACAAGACCAAAACCAGCGCCGCTCCCGCAGCGCCTTCAAATGCGCGGTCTGGACTCCGTTCACCAGTCCAGGGGTCGTCGAGACCAACGACGGCAACGTTATGGTATGGTTCTGACAAACGAACACCCGCATTCACGAGCACCTGAGCGCCTGCTTCCTGGAGCGCGTTTTCGATTCGACGATGGTTCGTCCAAAGGTCATGATTGCCAAGTACCGCCAATGTGCACGGTGCTCGTACGCCTTCGACGCGCCTGCGCAGCTCACGCACTTTGTCAGCCGTCGCATGCAGAAATACGTAATCACCTCCCAGGAGCAAAACGTCAGGACGCGCCGCGGACAACAATTCGAATGCCCGATCCAGCGTGTGTGGTGACGTCGTTGGACCGATGTGCAGGTCCGACGCGAATGCAATACGCAACGGTGGAATGTCAGAGGCCTCGATGAACGCGTGCACAACGCGGACATGGCGTGATCGTTCGGTCAAACCCCAAAGACGCGCGGGCCAATGATTGCGGTATGCCAAATCGAGCGTCGTTTCGACCACACCTCGCATCCGCGAATACCCACGACCACGACCTTCGCTAGCGAGTTTCAAGTGCATGGACGTAGCAACTCCGTGAGGCGGTTGGTATATTCCTTTTTTTTGCAGTTGTCTTGCTTCCTACGCCTATTTTCGCGAGACGAATCCTCCTTCCAAGCACCAGGGCGATCTGGATCGCTCGATGCGTGAGCAAAATCGTCGGTATCGTGCAGCGTGGAAATCATACATCGGCTCCGAATACCCGAACGGGAGGCCAAATGGTAAACATCTATCATCCGTTGGGCCGTTTTTCGTGGTCAAGTGTACAACAAATAAAAACCTCGTCGGCCTATTGACAGCGCTTCAAACATCGCGTTTGCTGCTCGAGTACGCATGTCGCCACAAGCATCGCCAGCGCCCGCACGTATCCAGATCGCTCGTGCTTGGAGTTTCGTAACGGAATGCCGCAGCAACGACCCCGACATCATGCGCCAAGGCCGTATTGTGGCCGCAATTTTGGTCGTGTTGATCCTGTTGTCACTCGCCGCGTTCGTCTCATTCATGGTGCACGGCAGCACGCTCGGCGAAAGTTGGCTTGATATCCTCACGGCTGCGGTGCTCGTGCCCGTATTTTTCGACAATCGTCGCGGTAATGTGCGGCGCAGCGGCCTCATTATTCTGGCCATCATGCTTGTGGCCATCAACGGATTCGCCGCAGTTGCGATGCAAGACCATGTTTCGCACCTCGCCGCGGGGTTTCTTTGGGTCGTGCCCATCCTTTTCGCGGGCACCATTCTTCGTTGGCAAGTCGTCTGTTGGACGACGGCCCTATGCGTTGTGAATGTCTGGCTGCTCCAAGATCACTTGCTCGGCCATGCAGCGTTGTTCGGTTCAATGCCTTGGACGCAGCGCATGATGCAATGCCAGTTCGTCTTGATCGTTGCCGGAGTCTTTTGCGCAATTAACCGTCACCAAACAGATCGTTATCAGCTGGAACTTCGTGCACGCAATGTGGACCTCGATCGCGCCAATGACGAATTGGAATCTGAAGTTCGTCATCGCACGAGGGATTTGGTGGCCGCCAACAATTTAGCGCTCGCTGCCAGTCGCGTCAATAGTGAAATATTGGTCAACATGAGCCATGAATTGCGTACGCCGATGAATGCAATTCTTGGTAATACCGATCTTTTGCTCGACACGCCCCTTGAAACACGACAGCGAGAATTTGCCGTGGATGTGCGCGTTTCCGGAGGCGCGCTCCTCACGATGATTGACGACATGCTCGAGTATTCCAGTCTCGACATGGGCGGCGTGAAGTTCGACTCCCGTCCCTTCGAAGTCAAGCAATGGCTTTCGACGTCGATTGCGTCTTTGACCGCGATTGCCGAGGCAAAAGGGCTTGCTGTTTCTGTGCAAGTCGACCCAGACGTGCCGCCCGTGGTGCTTGGGGACTTTAATCGATTGCGTCGCGTGCTCGTGAACCTGGTCAGCAATGCTATCAAGTTTACCAAGAAGGGGGAAATCTCGATAACGATCAGCGTTGGCGAACACCAAACCAATCGTGTTCGTCTTCGATGCATCGTGCGCGACACCGGTATTGGTATACCCACGGATCAACTCCACCGTGTATTCAAAACGTTCGGTCAAATTGACGCTTCGTTGAAACGCCGTACCAATGGTGTCGGATTGGGACTGGCGTTGAGTAAGCGCCTCGTCGAACGAATGGGGGGGCGAATGACCGTCACTAGCAAACCGGGCGAGGGGAGTGTATTCGCCTTTGAATTTGAAGCCGAAATCTCGCAAAAAGAATCCGTCGTTATGGCCGCAAACGCCGACGTTCCGAAATCCGTCGTCGGAAATCCGGTACCCGTTGTTGCTGCCGACGTGACGTCGAAAGCGAGTCTCTGTCGAATTTTGCTGGCCGAGGATAACCTCATCAACCAAAAAGTCGCCCTTGCAATGCTTAAAAAACTCGGTTATGATGCCGATCTCGTTGGCAATGGCGTGTTAGCCGTTCAAGCTGCGGAAAAGAAGCAGTACGACGTCATTTTGATGGATGTCCAAATGCCCGAAATGGATGGCCTCGAAGCGACCCGAACCATTCTCGCTCGTTCAGATGACGCTCGTCGCCCGACGATCATTGGCTTTACCGCGCATGTGCTCGCCGCCGACAAGGAGCAGTGTTATGCAGCTGGAATGGTGGACATCGTCGCCAAGCCGACTGAACTGCCAATGCTCCGTGATGCGATTGAGCGGGCGATGTCCCGAGCCGCATGATGCCGTGCACGGTGCACACGTCATTCCAAGCGCTGAACGAAGCAAGAGTCCGTTCGGATAGAAGCCCGTTCGACACCGAATCGCATCAATGGCTAGCAGGCATTGACGCGTTTCTCGGCGCATTACATCCCGCTCCGTTGTTGAGCTTGCGAAGTCTCGTGTCAGATTCGACGAATAGGGTCGGGGTGGATTGAGCAATGGAACCGCCGCTGATCATTGCGGACCGATTTCGCATTCTCCACCTGGCGCGGGAAGGAGGCATGGGGAGCGTTTACCGGGCTGAAGAAATCAGCAGTGGCCGACCAGTGGCAATCAAGATCATGCGTTCAGGAGGCCACGCCGATGAAGCGCGATTTTTTCGTGAGGCGAGCGTATTGTCGAGTTTGTCATTTCCGTCAATCGTCGGATGTTTTGGAGTTGGAAAATTATCGACCGGAGAGCCTTGGCTGGCAATGGAATGGCTCGATGGCGAATCGCTCTCGACGCGACTCGAACGAGGGCCTCTGTCGCTGCACGACTCGTTGCTCGTGGTAAAAGCAATCACGGGGGCGCTGGTGGTCGCGCATGAGCGGGGAATTGTTCATCGCGATATCAAGCCAAGCAACGTTATTCTCGAAAACAAGGAACCAAATCGGGCACGACTCATCGATTTCGGGCTCGTGCATATTCGAGACGCGCATCAAGCCACTTGGTCTGGAGCGCTCCTTGGTACGCCGGACTATATGGCGCCGGAGCAAATTCGAGGCGCAAGTCACGTCGATGGTCGTGCGGATCTTTATGCGCTCGGCGTATTGCTTTTTGAATGCGTGACGGGACGTCTACCCTTCGTTTCTCATGGCGATGTCTTGGGTGTGATTACGCAAGCATTGTTCGAACCTGCTCCGCGCATGCGTGATATCGATTCGACATTGCCAGCATCGCTCGATAATCTCGTCAATTCGCTCCTCGAGAAAGACCCCAGCCAAAGGCTCGGGCCGGCGAGTGCCGTGCTGGCGGCTCTCGAGGTGCTCCAATACAATGTGGTAACGATAGTTGCTTCCACTCCGGTGCGCAAAGCTGCGGGTTTGACTGAAAACGAATTACGGTTTGTCTCCGTTGTACTCGTCGATCCCGGCGCATCGAAGGTTCTTTTGGATGATACGTTATCAACGGATGGCGTACCCGTTCCTCTCGTCAAGGCCATTGAATCCCTTGTGGCGCCATTTCACGGGCGTGTAGAGAAGTTACATGATAATCGGGTGCTGGTGGTATTCCCTGGACGCGGCGCGGCGACGGATCAAGCGATTATGGCCGCGCGAACGGCGCTCGCCATTCGGAATCACGGGGCGAACGGCGCTATTGCCGTCGTGACGGGGCGAGCGACCGCCGAGATTGGATCGATGTATTCCGATGCCGCCGTACGCGCGGCCGTGCTTGCAAAAACAGCCGCGGAGCACAGAGGCACGATTGCTATTGACGAAACCACGCGTGGATTGCTCGATCAACGTTTTGTGGTGGAGCGGGAACGAGACACTCATTTTCTCCTTTTTGAGGATTTGTCAAAAAAAACTGGGCGTTTGCTTTGCGGTCGTCCCGCTCCATTCGTTGGGCGAGAGCGCGAAGTGTCCTTCATTGAACGAATTTTCGAGGAAGTCGTAAGTGAGCCTCGAGCTTCGGCGGTGATCGTCATTGGCGAAGCCGGAGCGGGTAAGTCACGCTTGTGCCGCGAGGTTCTTTCAACGCTTTCTTTGCTCGAGCCAACGACGGAAATATGGATTGCTCGGGGACAAGCTGCCACCCCCGGCGGCTCGTTCGGAATGTTGACGACCGCTTTGTTGCGTGCGGCTGATATTCGCGAAGGAGAACCGAACGAGGTTCGTTATCAGAAACTCGGGGCCTTCATCCAGGCGCGTGTCGGCCCGAACGTCGCCCCGTCAATCATTATGTTTCTTGGCGAAATCTTGGGAAGCGGCGTCGTATTCGGTGCGGAGAATGCAGAGTTGCGTGCAGCTCGCCGTGATCCGGTACTGATGGGGGATCGGCTCCGGCTTGCGTTCGAGGATCTTGTCGATTCCGTGACGCAAAACCGTCCGCTGGTGTTGGTACTCGAGGATCTCCATTGGGGTGATGTTCCCTCGGTCAAACTTCTGGATGTTTCTTTTCGAAAATTGCGAACACGACCTTTTCTCGTCCTTGCGCTGGGTAGGCCGGAAATGCTCGAAGCATTTCCGGGCCTTTTTGCCGAGCGATCGCCTCATACCATTCGACTGAGTGGCCTTTCGCGGCGAGCTTGCCAAAATTTGGTGCGCCGCGTATTGGGGGACAAAGCTACCAATGAGACCATTGCAAATATTGTCGACCGGAGCGCTGGACACCCATTATTTCTGGAAGAACTCGTCCGGTCCATGACCGACTTCGCAACGCCCGGTGGAAATGATTTGCCGGAAACCGTGCTGGCCATGGTTCAATCACGTGTCAACAAACTTCCAGCAGAAGCACGCCGAGTTTTGCGAGCGGCAAGCGTATTTGGTGAAACGTTTTGGCGCGGTGGCGTCTCGAAGCTCCTCGGTGCCGAAGGAAAAATGGAAGGTCTCGAAAGTTGGCTCGACGTATTGTGTGACCGCGAGATTGTCGAGGAAATGCGGGAATCGCACTTCCCCCTCGAACAAGAATATCACTTTCGGCACGCTCTGTTGCGCGAGTCGGCTTATGCGATGCTCACGGATGGCGACAAAGCGACTGGGCATGAACTTGCCGGCATTTACCTCGAAGAACGGGGAGAAACGAATGCGGAATCGTTGGCCGCGCATTTCGACCGGTCACTCGAGCCCCAACGAGCTGCGCAGTATCATCTCCAGGCTGCACGGCATGCCCTATTAGGCAGTGATTTCGATGCAGTATTAAAACATGTCGACAAGATCCTTGCCGCATGTGCCGACGACAAACTGCTTGGCGAAGCCATTACGGTCAAAGCTGAAACGATGCACTGGCGTGGTGCGTACGAAGAGGCTGGCGAATTGGCCGAAATCGCGTTGATGAAACTCGAACCAGGCAGTGCGCTTTGGTTTGCGACCCTCACGATACGGTCGATTTCTGCGGTCCGCTGCATTCAACTCGACAAACTGCGTCAAGTCTGTACAACGCTTGCAACATGGGGCGCAGCCAATGAATGGACAAATGATTTTGTCGAAGCCGCCGTTCGTACCGGATTACAAGCATTTCTTGGTGGACAATACAAGAATGCGCAAGAATTGACCGCGCCTCTCGATTCATTGCTCCAACAATCCGCCGATTGCGAACCGCGTACCCGTGCGTTGCTCGAGTTTTTTGCTGCCATCCAAGCCAATATCGCCTGGAAATATGATCAGGCGATCGAGCATTTTCTCGGTGCGAGCCGCCTTTACGACGAACTTGGTGACCAGCGCAGCTCCGCAGGTCATCGTGTCGACGCGAGCTTTTTACTCGTCGACCTGGGACAAGGCGAACAGGCTATTCGGATTTGCTCAGCCGTTCTTCCAATCGCCGAGCGACTCTCTGTTGCAAGACACCGTACGACAGCGAAAATGTTAATGGGTACCGCGTTGTTCCATTTGGGACGGCTCGATGAATCACTCGAAATCCTTCTCGAAACCAAAAAAGAACTCGATACGTCGAGCGACGTTCGTACGGGTGGCAGTATTCGGAACAAACTCGGGCGTTGCTATCGTTTGCGTGGCGAATGGGAGCTTGCCGAAAAAATGTTCGACGAGGCCGAACAAATGCTCACGACGTTGCCGAGATTGCGGACCATTTGTCATGCCAATCGAGCTCTCCTTTTCCTTCAAATGAAAAAGCCGAGCGCTGCGCTCGAACAGGGATCCATCGCCATGAAACTCCTTGCCGAACTTGGCCGCATGGGCACCGATGAAATCCTCGTGCGTCATGCATTCGTCGAAAGCTTGCGGCATTGCGAACACACGGAAGAAGCACGAAAGGAACTCGTCATTGCGAAGGAACGCTTGCACTGGATGGCCGAGAACCTGGCGGATACGGTCATCAAACGTGGATTTTTGACGGCAATCGAAGAGAATCGACGAATTTTCGAAATGGAGACGAGCGAAATCGGCGCGTGACGCGGTTCTTCGCCATGAAGTTCGCCATGAACTTCCTATTGGTAACGACTACGTTTCGGCACATAGATCAAGCCAAGTTACCACCACAGGGGCGCCCACGAGCGCCAATGGGCTTTTTCGGGCCCGTACATCGTCGATGCGGGCGCGCGTGAGCCAATCCAAGGCGCGATTGGCCGGTACGTCATGCAGCAAAAGGCATAAATAATGGTTGCCTCTTGGTTCTGGATAACCCATCGATTGCAATTGCCGATCCGTCATGATGCGTGGTGCATCGACGATCTGGTACATATCGACCTCGCGCTGGTCTTCACCGAAAACCAACAATAGTCGGGCGGCGAGTTCTTGGCTGTTTATGCTCACCGCGCCCCCGCGAAACGCGTCGGCACGCAGGTTGTACGTACATGTGCGGCGAATCCACGCCCGATGCGCGGCATTCTTGGCATACCCCAAAAGCACCAGAACATCCGCCGGCGGTTGAGTCAAGAATGGTACGGCAGGTAAAACTGCCTTCACGGGCGAACCCGCATAAGCTTGCTCCGTCCAATACCGAGCTCGTGCGTGTTGCGTGGCTTGAAGGCTAAGATGCGTCAGGACGTGTTCGATGAATAACCCAAGCGCGTCGCCGCCGAGCGATGCTCCATCCTTTGATGGGCGCAAGGCAAAAGCACCCAGACCTGGCAGCAATTCGTGATATTGACGAATTGGGGTGCCATTTTCAGTGCCCGGATAAATGATGTATGCCCCAGCGGATTTGCGTATTGCATCCTTGTAGGCGTGCATCTTGAGCAAATCTTCGCGACGAAAACGCGAGGGGCTGAATTCTTCACCATGACCGTCGTCGTCCCCGCCAAACGTCTCCTCCAGACGCTCGATGCGGTATTTGGCATCAAAATGGAGCCAAGTGACCAACGGCTGCGTTTCGCTCGTATTCACCTCCACGCGCATCGAACAATCGGGCCGTAATGGTCTCGTCCACGAGCCATCGATACCCGCGATTGATGTGCCAAACGATTTATTGAACCACAGTTCCACCCTTATTCTTCGACCAAACCTGTCGCCAAGGCTTTCGACGGTACCGGCGATCATTGTTTCTTCCCGCGAACGCAATCGTAGCGTCAGCCCGTCGTTGCTCTTTTCAATGAGGCGCGCCACGTCGAATGATTGGCCGCACAGTCGAGCCACGATACGCCCCACCTGCAAGTAGACCCAATATTCGTAAAGCTGAGCTACATTGCGTTGACCCGCTCGATACACCGGATCCAACCCGGGCCAGTACAATCGCGCTGCGGCATCCAGTTGCAAAAACGCACGAAACAATTGTCGATACCCCTCGCGTTTTTGCAAAACTTGGTTCGCCTCGGGAAATACTGTCAATTCTCCCACATCGCGGAATAGATCGTCATTCAGAATCGCCTCGAGCGTTTTTGTCGAATGGCCGATTTCACGTTTGCCTCGCCGAACCAGGCCGCTCTGGTCGTCACGCTGCGTGAATGCCACGGATACTTCACCCACAAACGTTAGCCATTCCCGAATGAGCCATTTTACAAACCGATTGGGCACATTGTCAACTGACGCAGCTGAACGCATCACGACCATGGGTTGCGGAATGCTATCGAGATCTCCAACGAGAACTTGATTGGCGCTCGAACGTGGTCCGGGACGAACAAGACTTCGAGCTATGCGAGAACTTGGACGCACTCCGCGCCCATGCCACGTCACATCTTCAACGTTTTCCCATGTAACATAAGGCGATGCCAGGATCTGTCCAATCGCTGCGCGAAATTCGTCGCTTTCGAGCACACTTCGCAAAAATGCAAACCGTTGGTATAACGTTTCGACATTACGCGTATCACTGACGGAAAAACGCGCGGCAGCAGGGGCAAACCTATCCATCACGAGATCCGTACAGACTTCCGCAATATCGCGTAACATCCAAAAGTAATCAGTGGCATACGACAATTTCGTCGATAACACCTCGAAACATATTTTCCCCGCGACCTGCGCTGCAGCAAAAAAGAGCACTTCCACCGCTCCGGTGTGCAGCCCAGTTCGTAATCGACCGCGGTCGCCGCGTTCGGTGTCCGCCACGAACATTTCTGGATGGTCCGTATCGAAAGGTCCCGCGTTTTCCAGCCCACTGAGCACGTAAAGGTATTCGGTCCCTTCGACGAGCCGCACGTTTTCAAGATCGTCGTCCGTGTCGTCGCTATCACCCGTCACGGTAATTGTTCGTTCGTGCCGGCGGCTCGGTAATACCGCAATGGTCACGCGACCGCGCTCGTGCCCCCACTCATCCAGCATCGGCAGGTCGACCCTCGTGACAACCGCCATGGATTACTCGGAAAAACTAGTAAATTGATTCAAGCGCAACGCTCGGACCATTCGCTGAATCTTCTCGAATGAAAGCGGCATACGCACTGGAAGCAAATTGTCGGCGAGCGGGTCAAAGCGGGATCCATTGAGACTCGATGGAGCGCGGTCGTCGGATAGTAAGCATTCAGCAGCTAGCGCACACAATGCCAATTCTAGCTTGCGCCGCGAACCGTGCAGCCGCGGGAGGATTTTTTGCATCATCTGGCGGTCGAGAGCCGCATACGGACCAGATACGCCGGTTGCCGCAAACATGGCTGCAAAACGAGTTGCTTCATAAAAAACGCGGTGACCAAATTCGAGATTGTATTCACTGAGGATGCGATGGACACGGCGTAAACACGCAGCGAACTCGTCTTGCCCCGGTGCCGGCTTTTCGTGATGAAATCGGTCGTCGGCTGAAACCTCCAAAAGTCCACAAACGAGCGAATGAGGCGCCGCTTTGCACGACCTAGGCTTGTGGTAGTCGACCTCCAAGTCTTCGGTACGCACGCGAAAGTCGATTGTATTGGCGCGGTCGAGAACCTTGGGCGAAAACAGATACGTTGTTTCGTCGACGTTTACTGTACCAATGACGAAAAGATTGATTGGCATCGGCAACTTTGGGTCAGCGCCGGAAATCAATCGATAATGGCCATCGTCGCCGCGTTCCAGATTGGGCAAACAAGGCTGTCCGGTTTCCATACCCGACAAAAAATCTGCAAAATATCGTTCGACGTGTGCCAAGTTCATTTCGTCGAGCACCAACAAATAAGGCAGCTCGGGATCATTCGCCGCGCGGAGCAAAAATTCGAGCGCATCGGGCACAAACCAAGCTCGCGCGCCATCACGCAATGGTTGCAAAGCGTCTTCATATCCGAACAATGCTTCAGCGCCCGTCCAATCGGGACGAACCGGCGTAACTTGCACGCGATCGATACCTAGCCAATCGCCGAAACGAAGAGCTAATTGGGTTTTTCCGGACCCTGACAAACCCGTTAAAATGACGAATCGTTTCGTGGCTAAACTCGCCATGAATGCCCGGACATTTTCGTCGTGATTCGTGCCCAGAAGCAAATACGCATTGCGTAAAGCAGCCGAAAAATCGTCGGCCATCGCTTCGAGATTACGATTGGCAGTTTCTTCGGGTTTGGCGGAAACAACCTGTTGGGCCGGGGCAACAATTCGGGCCAAATCTTCCGTACCATAGATGGATTCGAAAAATGGCTCGAAAAGACGATTGGCTTCGAGAAACATCGCGCAAATGTCGAACTTGTTATTTTCAATTTCATCGGCACCGATGATCATTGAAATACTGGCCCGAGTCCCAGCATCAGAAGCCGCGTAATCGATCCATTGCGTCAACGTGGTAAAATCGCGTGTTGCAGCCGGATTCATGCATTGCTTCCGGAAAAACCAATACGAGCGTAACGTCCGTTCGACGTGCGCAATCAAAGGAACGCTCAAATGCGCCAATGCCGTTTTGACCGCGGCGAGTTGGCGTTGCGTTGACGCGACTTTTTCGGCTGGCGCATGAAATGACTTCCCACCACCTCGGCAAAAGGAAATCTCGAATCCTTCCGGCATGATGCATACGGCGAGTAACAAATGGCTCGATTTGTGTACGCGTTCGTCGCCGGCGATACGTGGATAAATACCCGCTACGTATTTTCCGGCAGGACGACCATTGGGACTAAGTGCCGAAACAAAGTCGGTCATCTCGAGGTGGCCGTGGTATTCATGCACGGCCACCTGAGCGAGCGATTGCAGACGCGAACGAATATCGCGCAGATACGTTTGATCGGCGGAAGGAATGCGGTCGAAAGGCGTGCGAGTCTGCTCGTACCGACGCAAGAATCGGCAATCGTGCGCGGAAAACGTAGGCGGAGCGGGCATCAATGCCTTTTATGTAATCACGATGATCTCGAACGCTTGTTCAGTGTTAGTACAAGTTATTCGGACCGCACGCAGAATTTTCATCGTCGCAATACGAGAATCCCAGCGTTTTGCAATCGAATTTGCGTATTTTCCCGGCGTCACAAATGATGAGAAAACCCCCATTGCACGTAGCGGGAGTGTCCGGGGTGCATTCGGCCGCAAGTCCACATTTGGGGGCTCCTTCATTAATGCATTTGAAGCCTATTCCTAGTTGCGTACAATCAACCAACTGTTCCCCGCCGCTAACACACGCCCGTAGAACCGTATCCGACTCGCAAGCGATGCCGCTGTTGTAGCTGAAAATGGCGCCATTCGATACAAAATCAGCATTCGGGTCGACGGTGCATGCGGCGCCCGTTCCGGTACAGTGCGACCACTCCTCATTCGGAGTCCACAAGGGATAACCGTTCTCCTCTTCGCACGACAAACCAAAATCCGAGCAGCGCGGCTTCTCGTAGTAGTAAGAAATCTTGTTTTTCGCCCAATCATCGAAACAGCGGTAAACCCGATCATCCTTGCATGAGGAGACGGTTTCCTCCGGTTCGCACAGCGTTCTGGCGCTTGTACACCAACTCGACAGAAGCTGATATTCGTCGTAACATTCCAACCCCAGACCTTTGCAATTCACCCATGTGCTCTCAAACTTAGCAACGTCTGCTCCGGCGCCACGGTACGTTAAAGCCTGACGTCGAATACCATCGACACATCCACGCGTTGGCAAAGGTTTGGGCGGTTGGGAATCCTTTCCTGGCAGTGAAACGTGCTCCTCCACAATGCCGTAACATTCTCGTACAGCATCACAACCGTTGAACTTGTCCTTGAAACACCCCGATCGCGAAAACATCGCTTGCCGCACGGCATCGAAGAGATGTTCGAAATACGCTTGAGATATCGTCCGATTCAGCCGCGGCGTTAGCACTTGATACGTTGGCAAACACGATTGGAGCAAGACGGCCATTTTTACGACGGCATCTGGATCCTTCGGACCTACATCAGGCGGCCACGAACCACTGATATCCGGTTCTGAAGGCGGTGAATCGCGGAGATCGCTTTTGAGTATGGGTGTGCAGATCCAATCGTAATCGAAGTCCGGTGCAAGCTGGCGATCACGATTGTCCCACACAACCCTATCCGGGTCGCATTCTGGTTGACAACCCGGCCCAGACAAACCCAATAGCAAGACAGACAACGACACCAGCGCCAAAGCACGCGGAACCATTTTCATGATGTACACCTGCGGCTATTCGAGTTCGATGTTGTACAATTCGGATTCTTCAGTCAGGCAGCACCAGATGACGACTTTCGCCTCGTCCTCTATGACGCCTCCGTGAGGGATTCCGCCCGTCGCTTTACACGTGCCAGGTACGTAATGGAGATCCGTCACGTCCTTGCTGCCAATGGCTTTGCCTGCTGGCAAAAGATCGTCACAGGCCGGAGCATTCGAATCCAGGAGTTCCGTTGCCACGACGTTCTTGCACGCGCCATCTTCGTAGACGTTGAGCGTGCCAACACATGCACCATCAGACTCGCACGCGCATGCCGAGCAAGACCGAGTATCGATGAAGCCGCTTTTGGCGTACATGACGACTTTGTTAACGAACAAGGAAGCTGAATCACACTCGGTCGCACCACCGCCTTCTTTTTGTATGCACGTACGCCAGCCTTCTCCGCCAGGGACACACGTATTGTAGACGGGTTTCATTAATTCGGGAAACTGTTCCCACAACGCAGTGCTGGGATGAACCGTCGTCGATGTGCAAGCCAACGCAACATTGTTCCACGTCGGCACGTCCGTAATGGCCTTGGGAACCGGTATCTCGACGGTTTTGCATCCATCGCTAGGCTCCAAACTCCCCGAAAGGTACATCGACTGCACGCACAAAACGCCGCTACATGCAGGACAATCGGCATTAGCAGCAATGGAGTGGTCGCTCACGCACGAACCGTCCCACTTCTCCAGTGGGCCAAAATCCGTCGTTACGTTCGCGTCCCCACTACAGATTGCATTTCGGAAATGAATCGTGTCGGCTGGCAACGAACACGTTCCTTTCATAGGTTCACAACTGCACAAAGCGCATCCGTCCAATGTGGGTTTGTTCAACCCAGAATACGCACGGCCACCATAGGACCCCATTGTCTCTGCACATTCTGTAGGCGCTTCGTCTATCGGGCCAAACCATACCGGGTGGGGGTCTGTCCAACCTAAGGGCGCGTCTGGCCCACACCGACCGATCCGCACCCGTGCGTTCCCCATTGCGGGAGCCGCGTCCGCCGCGTCCGCCGCGTCGGCTCCCGCATCCGACCCGGCGTCGGGGCCCTCGCCCGGAGCCCACGTGAAATAGCCAGCCTGATAACCATCAGGGTCCGCACGATACATGTCGCAAAAATCATCGTCGTAGATGTCTCTTGCGGGGTTCATGCATGCGTCGCTAAGGCGCATCTCGTCGCAATACGGTGAATCGTACAGCCAGCGTTTCGGGTTTACGCACGTGTCCGTGTAAGTATACCCGCCATTGCTGCAGGCATTTGCAACAACACACCCCCCGACCAATCCAATGAGTAGAACGGCTTTTCTCAAGTTCACGGTCAAACCCTACATGACAAACTAACGGTCTGTCTAGAAAAATCTCAACAGGTGAGCCCCGACGGCCGGAACCAGCAGGTTTCCACTCCAAGATGGCTTTCCAATCAAGCCAATTGTTGGCGCGTCGAACCTAACTGCCAGGTCGCCAAACACTGCGAGGGAAATCCGGTTGTTCAGTTGAAACTCGTACCCAGCTCGTAAACCTGGGCCGGGCGACGTCCATGAGACGCTTGAATCAGCGCTGCCACCGTTCATCTGCACGAGTATACACCCGAAGAAATGCTCTCGAATTCGACCACATGGCGCGGCAATCACAGCCCATACGTAGGCGGATCCAAACGCAAACTCACTAAATCCAGTCGTCACCGCACCTCGTACTTCGATACCAATTTTCCACCACGATTTCGATCGCCATCCTCCATGAAGTTGCCCTCCAACCGCCAATCCAGGCACCGCGCCAAACGGAATCCACGCGCCGATTCCGAGGACAAACCCTGCGTTCGTGCTTGTTTTGTAGAGGTTTGGCGGTAGTTTGGCAACGTATAACGGCGGCACGAGACGGCTCGTCTTGCTCAGGTCGACGGTCGTCGTCGTGACGACGGCTGATGGCATCACGTCAAGTCGCGGTTGCATCACGAGCGCAACATTGCGCTGCGTTCCTGGCGGCGTTTCGATCGTTTCGGTTGTGTCCCCAAAGCCTTGTAAAGCCGCTCGAATCACGTGTTTGCCCGGCCCGAGGAACAACCAAAAATCTGTGCGACCGTGACCACTCTCAACGCCATCGATCTCGACCCGTGTACCAACGTGTTCAACGTTGATATTGACACGACAAACCTTCAAGAGTGCGTCCGAGTATGCTTTCGAAAAGTCAAGTCGATCTTGCTTCGACAAACTTGTCGACGTGTCATTGACCGCACGATGAAGTTGATGCGCGGCTGGCGCAAAATCGCGCAGAGCCAACAAAATGAGGCCCACGCGACCCCCAACCACAGGATCGTATTGTATCGCCAGCGCTTTACCGTAACTCGAAAGCGCGTCGGACAAACGTCCAGCCGTGAGAGATCGATCACCCCGCTTCTTGTGGATGACAAACTCGTCAACAATTTGTTGTGTGGGAGGAGGCGCCGCTGCCGCAGCAACTGGCATAACAACAAGCGCCGCGGCGAGGATGGCCCAGGGATACGTGGTCAAACGCACACACTCCGGGACGAACGGTCGACGACAAACTTCATGTCGTGTTCGTTACCAGACCATAACCGCGCTGTCGAGCGTCTCGGTCAATTCTCGACGAGCGGCCGGACGCGGAGCATAATTTTCCGCACAGCTTCCGGCTGCTTACGCATCATCTCCACCAGATGCCCCATGTCGTCACCATCGGTATCGTGGTTCAACAGGTCGAGCGGTGCCACGCCAAGCGCATTCGCAATCGATCGCAACGTTTTGGTGTTTGCCGCCAACTGACCCAATTCGATGGCCATGACGTGAAAAGGGTGCACCTTGGACCGTTTTCCGAAATCGCGGAGCGATGTACCTTGCTCCAAACGCAATTTGCGGATCCTTCTCCCCACCCGAGCGACCAACGAGTCCTCTGCATATTGATTGCGCAACATACTCCTCCGGAACCGCGGGTAAACCGCGGAGAAACCACAGACAAACCACGGACAAACCACGGACAAACGGCACATTCACGCGAATCGCTTCGCGCGTAGGTCATGCTTCGTCACTTGGAAATCTAAATGGCGAATGAGATCAGGCGGCAAACATAGACTCGGTCAAACGTCGTAGCCAATCGTGTGCTCAATTACGCGAAGCAAATACAGGATCGTCGAAACGATGAATGTTTGTACCGCCCCATACTTTCCATCTTTCACGCCGCGCCTTCTCTTCTTCAGAGAGATCCTGCGTTTCAACATTCGGCGTTTCTACCCGGGGAGGTTCCGCCACTCGGGAAGGTTCCACCACTCGGGGAGATTCCACTGCTGCAGGTTGCTCCACCATTTGGAACGGTTGCGTGGTCGACGGCGTTGAAGCACACCCTTGAGAAAATGCAATAAAAGTCACCGCGGACATTGATGCCGCGTTTACCGCCAAACCCGTTTCAGCCCCCGGTACTTCGACCGATGAAACGTGCGTGTCTCGCGGTACCACCGCCTCTTCCACCGTCGGCGGCGACGAAATCGGTGCTAATGCCAACGCCCCCACGAGAACCGATGTCGGAAAGGTTGGCCGCACAAAACTGTGCGTTTTCGGCAAACCAAGCGTTAGCGACTTTCCGTGTAAAACTTCGTGCACAGCTCCAAACACCGCCCGATCGAAAGAGTCGAAGCCCAGCCCCAACAACATCGTGTTTTTCATAAGATGCGTGCGCAGTGGCACGCGGCGGAGGCACTCGACTTGCGCACGCAATCGCTCCTTCGCGAAAACCACCCGCTTCTCGGCCGCGTCTTCCTTTACCTTCAACGTCGCCGCAATCTCGGCGTACGTTTGCCCCTCGATCTCATGGGCGTAAATCAACGCTCGCGCCGGTTCGTCCAAATTATCGAGCGCCGCCAATATTACCACGCGCGCTTCCAGCCACTCTTCTTCATCCCGCAGCGTCGGCATTTCAATGTTGGCGACGCTCAGGTACCGCTCACCCTCTCGCTGCGCTTGACGTCGTATCCGAAGCGCAACGTTCGAAACGATCCGCATCAATTCTGTTCGCGCAGTCGCATCATCCACAGGAAGTTTGCCAGGACACTCCCGCAACTTCACCAGCGCTGCCGCCAGCGCTTCCTGTACCGCATCGTCTAGGTCCGCGCGTTGTACGCCACACCGCCGTAACCACCCCGGCAACACCTTTGTAAATTCCACAACCTTCGCGTCACGCGCCGCCAGCGGCTCTCGCGTCGAAACGCTGCGGGTCGGGTCGCTGGATCGATTCACACCCTGCTAGGGCAGTATCATGGCACTATCTCGAACTCTTTTTTCGTGATCCTACAAATTGGTATGTATATGTCATGAATTTGTATACATATAACGGTCTTGTGTAACTTAACCATCACCTAACGAGCAGTCGATCTGGATATCCGTTTGGGACGTATTTGTCGAACGTGGGGTTCGCCGATGGCTCGTGCGGCGTCCAACTTCGTTATTGGGGCATTGCCTTTGTACCTTCTGCCAAGCCTCATGATAACATCACGTCGATTTTCGTAGCAACGGCCACTGACCAACCTCGACCGAACCCGACCAACAAGTGCGAATGGCTGATCTATTTCCCCCTGACCCGTGCCCTCTCGTCATCGTCGATGTCGATTATCGAGAATCCGAAGCCATTGCCGCCGCGGTTGTTGCGCAATCATGGGATGCTGCAACCGCCATTGAAACTCGAACCACATGCATCACCGACGTGGAGCCATACAAACCGGGGGCATTCTTTGAGCGCGAATTGCCATGCATTCTACAAGTCTTGGCGCTGGTGCAATCTGATTATCGCGCTATCGTGATCGACGGATACGTCGACCTGGACGAATACGGTCGAGCGGGACTTGGTGCACATTTGTATGATCGAATAAATATGGTTGTCGTGGGCGTCGCGAAAACCGCTTTTCACGGTAGCCATTTCGCCATACCCGTCGTGCGTGGGACCAGTCAAAAACCTCTTTTCGTGACGGCTCGAGGTATCGATAAAGATCACGCCGCAAGGCTCGTACGACGAATGCATGGAAGTTTTCGCCTGCCCACTCTGATCAAAGAAGTCGATACCCTGGCGCGTGCGCCATTTGCGGCAACACCGAAATGATTCGAACCTTGCCGGGCGCACGCGGACGGCCTGGGACCTTCCACTGTGGCCGCTCGGAATGGCCCCGACGCACGAGTCGTCGGGACAGACGTTTGTCTTCCGCTTGCGTGCGTGAATTTTTTTGTGAACACGGACAATTTTGTTTGTCTTTGCCTGCTTGTTCGTGATACTCATCCGCATGCCCAGGCGAACAGAACCAGAACCCTTTGCATCCAAAGTAGGCGCCCGTATCCGCGAACTGCGCCTCGAACGAAACATGTCCTTGGCCGAACTTGCTGACATCAGCCGTCTTTCCAAGGGCCATCTTTCCAGCGTCGAACACGGCCTTGCTGCCATTACGATCCAGACCATCGATCGTCTTGCCAAAGGTCTCGAAATTTCGGCGCTTTATATTCTCACTTTCGCTGCGGACGACGAACGCGCCCAAGTTGCGGAACTCGTTCGCAAACTCCCGGTCGTGGATGTCAAGAAATTGCGTCGCGAACTTGCGAAGTCGGTCCAAGCCGCTGCCAAGGCGCAATCCAAAGCCGCGCGCGCCTCCTGACGCGACGTTTGACACCAGCCACCTAGAAACGCCTTCGGAGGGCGCGGTCCCTCTCAGGGTTTCACATTCGCACACGTCGCGGTGACGATACCCACGGCTTGCGCGTCGACTTGATGCGGCGGATTCGATGGATGAACGAAAACAAAGGCACTGCCAGACCAGGCCTGGTGCATTCGTGTCGTGTCCGCAGCAGCATCCGCTTCGCGCACGTCGATATCATCGCCGATGGGCCGTTTGTCCCAGCCAACTCGTCGCCAATGACCATTGTCGATTTGTATATCGACGAAATTCGTAAACGATTCCCGAATTCCCGAATTTTCGGTATCGTTCAGCACGCGTAACACGAGTTTTTCAATGATTGCGTAGTGCGCAACGTCGCCGATTCGACGACCGATTTCGATGCTTCCTTTGGCGCCCCAATGACTCCAAAAATTCATTTCGACCGCTGGTTTGGCAAGGGGAGGCGTCGGGGGTGGTTTTGCAGCTGGCGCGGCGCCACGTTTGGTCGGCGGCGTTGCTCCACCTTTCGATGGCATACCGACGAATTTGCCTTCGATATCATGCGTGCCCCGTTCGTCCAGGAGCCGCATCGAGCCTTCTTTGTCCAAGAGCAGCACAGCGGGTGGACCAAACCCACGGATAGGAATGACGTAATCCGCGCTGGGCAATTCGACGCGCTCCGAATCCAGCCGTCCGTCAGGGCGTTTCTGAATCCAAACGACATCGGTTTTTGTCATCATGCCAATGGCCCGACCATCACCGCGCAGAACCGTCTCGATATCGACGAGACCCGTATGAAATGGCCGCCCAGCCGTGGGATTTTTCCCCAAGTGGTCCGTAAGCAACACGAAAAACTGATGCCCCGTCGGTTTTGCGCAGGATGATGGAGGTGCTGCTTCACCAGGTTTTACTTCGGGACACGGTTTGTCACCACAAGTGGTTTCACACGGCCCCGCCGTCGTTTCAATCCGTTTGACAATGACCGCAAATCCACGCCCCACCGCGATAATCTCGACAGGTGTCACGCCTTTGGGAAATGAAGTCGCTATCGCGGAACCCATGGCGACACCCGCCGACGTGAGCGGTTTGAGTCGCAATCCTTCGGGACTCGACCACGCGATCAATCCACCACGCTGGCCAAATCCTACTGCAATTCCCCCACCTTTTGCGAATGCACCGATCTGCTGAACATTTTGCAGCGTGCATTTCGGCGCTCCCGCATTGACCGTCGTCGCGTCCGACGCAGCCACGTGTAGCACGGGTACCTCGGGAACCGGAAGCGTTTCGACTTTTTTCGCCGGATTCTTCGCTGGAGACGGACCAGAACATGCCGCGAGGACCCACGGGAGAGAAGCAATTGCGACAGACCAGGAAAACTTCATAGGCTTAGAAAGTGCCAAAAATAAGGCGGCGAACCGTCGCACCGTGCCACGCGACGAACCCCGGCGCAAGTACATTCGAAACCATCTCGCCTCGGTTCCCGTGGTTGCACTCCCCATCCGCTTTCCCGCAAAGTCGCGATAGCGGATAGAAAATGATGTTCTGCTTTTTGATTACGTTCGGACGGACAAAGTCCCGTTCATGCAAGAACCCCGTACGCTTCTTCGCGCCGTGATCGGCCTCGACAATTGAGCCGCGTTGCTGCCTATTTCGGCGGTGGGATGTAGTTTTGGCACGCCTTGTCGATGACCGGCAAAGCGTCGACAAAAAACTGGTCGTAACTTTGCGCGCACACATCGCCAATAAATCCGTTTTCCCCGAAGTTGTTGGTGAAACCAAGCATCTTCGACGCTGGCGTCGCGCCACAAGGATTGTCGAGTTTCCGCCCAATGAGTGACAACACGACGACGTTTTGGGCAATTCCGCCCTTGTGCTGAATCACGGTCCCCGACCAGTCGTCCGGTATCCCCCCCGAACCATAACTCATACACGTTGCTCCGTCGCAACCATCCTGGACGTCGTCTTCGTCCGTAATGACGACGAGGACCAAAAGAGAATCCTTGCGGCTGAACCCCGCATTACACGCACCCGGCGCATTACGTGCCGGATCGAGCGCATTCATGAGCGCTCGCGCGGGCCGTTCGTCGCTGTTGCCACCCGTGCCTATTTGCGCCACGCACGAAAACTTCGCCGCCAAATTCGGCTCGGCTTCCGTAAGAAATCTGCCGCCACCCGCAAATGGCGTACACACGGATTGACTCGACCCCGGACCATTCGTTTGCGTAATCAGATCCCCAATCAGGCCGCAACCATTGTTGCCGCCATAATCGTCCGTCGATACGATGCCGACGTGATAACTCTTGGCGCCCGACAACTGGTCTTGCATGCCCTTGACAAACCCATCAAAACTGGCAATCAGACTTTGCTGCTGATCCGCCATACTTCCGGAATTGTCGATCACGAACAGCACGTCGACGTTGGGGCATTCCGTCGGCGCACCCCCACCTTGGTTGCCAGACCCTCCAAATCCAACGCCCCCGTCTCCGCCAGCTCCGCTACTCGAAGCTCCAGCGCCATTCGCCGAGCCTCGCGTGTCGTCCGCCGCGGAACAAGCCAATAAGAAGAATGTCGCGAATACGCAGACGACGACCGAACGCCCATGGGTAAGAAACATGGATGAAGCCTCCTAGGTGCCTGGTGTACCAGTATATAGGAAGCTCCATCGGGCGGGCGATTGCTGAATTATTCTTCCGCGCTGGGAACCGGCAGAGGCTCTTCGTCACGCGGTGCTGCGGGCAGGAGTCGGGCAAACCACTCCGAAAGATCGTCGAACAACGAGTACGCCACGGGCGTTGCGAGCAGTGTGAGCAACAGCGCGAGCGATTGGCCACCAATGATGACGAAGCCTGTCGCCCGGTTCGTTCCTGAACCCGCGCCACTCGACAAAACCAACGGTACCATGCCCGCGACAAACGCGGCCGTCGTCATGAGAATCGGTCGCAAACGATCTTTGTTGGCAAGCAAAATGGCATCGAGACGCGCCATTCCTTTTTCGCGCAACTTGATCGTGTGATCGATCTGCAAGATCGAGTTTTTCTTGACGACCCCGAAGAGAACGAGAACCCCAAGCATCGAGAAGATGTTGAGCGACTGGCCGAAGATGATGACGCTGATGATCGCGAACGGGATCGTCAGTGGAAGGCTCAAGAGAATCGTGATCGGATGCAGCCACGACTCGAACTGCGCCGCGAGCACCAAGTACATGAAGATGAACGAAAGCAAAAACGCGAGGCCGAAGTTTTTCGCGGCACGTCCGAGTTCACGCGAACGTCCCGTGGCACCAGCCACGTATCCCGGTTCCATGTGCAGGTCCTTCGCTGCGACATCGAGCGCCCCAATGACCGCACGTTCCGAAAATCCCTTTTGCAGGTTGCACATGACCATGACCTGCTTTTGGCGATTGTAGCGATCGATCTTCGCCGGCCCCGTTCCTTCCGAAAACGACACGACGTTTTCGAGCGTCACCGGACCGAGCTTTTGCGAAGGCACAGTCAGACGTTCGAGACCTTTTACATCCGAACGATAGGACGGAATCGAACGTACGTGCACTTCGTATTGTTCGCCCTTCTCGTTGTAGTTTGTCACTTCGTACCCACCGACGAGCAGGCGTAACGAACCCGCGATGTCGGCGACATTGACCCCAAGATCCGCCGCCTTCTTGCGATCGATGTGGGCACGCAATTCCGGCTTGCCCAAGATGAGCGACGAGTCGGCATCCACCACGCCAGGGATCTGTCTCAGCTTGAGCAGTAGCGCATCGGCGTATGCCGAGATCTTCGACAGGTCCGACCCGGTGATTTGGTACATGACCGGGAAGTTCGGTCCGCCGCCAGAAAACGCATTCACCGGACCCACCGACATCCGATAATTCTTGCCGTATTTCGGCAAAAGTTCGGCACGTGCTTTGTCGATGATTTCGGTTTGGGACAAAGAACGCTCGCTCGTTGGCTTGAGCTTCACGTACACGCCTGCAAGGTTCGGCGTCTTTTGCGGATCGTCACCAATCGTCGTGATCGCATATGCCACGCCCGGCATCTGCTCGATTTCGGTAGCCATACGCGTCACGAGAATTCGCGTCTCGTCGAGACTCGTGCCTTCGGCAGCGCGAATGCTGGCTTGAAACTGCGACTCGTCTTCTTCCGGAAGGAAGTTGGCGTTGGCGCGACCTGCGAGAAACGGGATCGAGAAAAACGCCAAAGCACACGACGTGACGATCACCCAACGATGGGCCATCGACCAACGCAAAGCCTTCACGTACGTACGTTCGATCGCGCCATAAACGCCTTTGGGTTCACCATGTCCGTGTCCCGTAGGCACATGTTTACCACCCGGTTCGTCCACTCGATACGGCGAGTGTGGCTCGAGTTTCTTGACCACACCGCGCAACCACTTCGAACACATCATCGGCGTGAGCGTGAAGCTCACGAGCAGCGAAACCATGATCGAGAACGACATGGTTAGTCCGAACGAACCCATGAAGCGCCCGACGATGCCTCCCATGAAGGCGACTGGGAGAAACACGGCGACGAGAGAGAGCGTTGTCGCGAGAACGGCAAGACCGATTTCTTTTGTGCCATTTACCGCTGCAACCATCGGCTTTTCGCCGTTTTCTTCCATGCGCTTGTAGATGATCTCGAGCACGACGATCGCGTCGTCGATGACGATGCCGACAGCGAGAGTGAGAGCGAGCAGCGTAATCGCGTTCAGCGTGAAACCCGCGTAACGCATGAGGCCGAAGGTGCTGATGATCGAGGTCGGAATCGCAACGGCTGCGATGATCGTGCTGCGCAAGTTGCCAAGGAACGCGAACACGATGAGCGCTGCACACAGTGCGCCAAGAGCGAGATGTTCTTTGACGGCGCCAACGGCGTTCTCGATGAATTCGGATTGATCACGTGCGACGTCGAGTGTGTAGCCTTTGGGCAAACGAGCCGTTGCTTCTGCCAATCGTTCTTTGATCAGATGCACGACTTCGATCGTGTTCGTCCCGCTTTGCTTGCGGATGTTGAGTACGACGGTGGCCCGTTGTCCTTTGAAACCAGCGCTTTCCGGTTCGGCCATGCCGTCTTCGACCGTCGCGATGTCGCTCACGCGGACGTTGTAACCATCTTTGGTGGCAACGACGATCGCTCCAAGTTGTTCGACGGATTCGACGCGTCCACGTGTTCGTAACGTGAGTTGACGGGCGCCTTGTTCTACGCGACCGCTGGGAAGCTCGATGTTTTGCGTCTTCAGTGCGCGCTCGAGTTCCGGTGCAGAAATGCCGTACTTTTGGAGTTTTTCCGGGTCGACCATGACATTGATTTGTCGGGGACGACCGCCGACGATCAAGACCTGACCAACACCGTTGAGCGATTCGATTTGACGTCGAAGGACTTTGTCCGCGAGTTCTGTCACTTCACGGACATCGTCGGGTCCGGAAAGGGCGAGTGTGAGGATTGGCGAAGCATCGGGATCCATTTTCGTGATCACCGGTGGTTGCACGCCAGCTGGCAAATCTCCGAGAATCGCGCTGACTTTGTCGCGTACTTCTTGAGCGGCGACCTCGATGTCCTTTTCCAGGACAAACGTCACGATCACTTGGCTCACGCCTTCAGCCGAGATGCTCCGCAGTTCGTCCATGCCGCTGATCGTGTTGACCGCAGCTTCGATCTTGTCCGAGATCTCGCTCTCGACTTCATCGGGTGCTGAACCGGGAAGTACCGTGATGACGGCAACGACGGGGAAGTCGACCTTGGGAAAACGATCGACACCAAGCTGCGCGTACGCGAAGACGCCGATGACAGTAAGGAGAAGAATGAGCACCGTCGCGAAGTCGGGACGCTTGACGCTGATCGCTGCAAGCCATTGCATCGCGGGGCCTACTTTCTTTCCGCCGCCTGGCCTGTGGCAGCAACGATGTCCATACCGTCAGCGAGCAGTTCGATGTTGTCCGTGGCAACTTCGTCCGTCGCTTGAAGATTGCCGTGCACTTCGACGAGCCCGTCGATCTCGCGCCCGAGTGAGACGATGCGTTCGATGACGCGGTTGCCGACGCGGACAAACACTCGCGATGCACTGCCCGAATTGCCAATGGCGGAACGCGGGACGAACATCGCGTTGGTCGCAGTTTCACCGAGCTCGATGTAAGCGCGCGCAAAAAAACCTGGCTTCAAGATGCCTTCAGGGTTTGGCACTTCCGCTTCGATGGGCAACGCGCGGGACTGCGTCTTCACACTTGCGCCGATACGTTTGACGACACCCTTGAACACACGTCCCGGGTACGCCGCGACAGTCAACGTCACTTCTTTTCCGACTGCGATCTTCGACGAATCGGTTTCGGGAATGTCGATGCGCAAACGCAAGATGTCATCTCGAACGACGACTGCGACGACCTTTCCCATTGGAGCAAATTCGCCCGAGGAGATGCGCCGTTCGGCAACCGCACCATCGAAGGGCGAACGAATCGACGTATCGGCAACGTTTTTCCTGGCCAGATTGGCTTGCGATTGCGCGGCGGCGAGACCGGCATACGCCTGCATCGCGCCGTTGTAGGCCGAGTCGTATTGCGCTCGCGCCTGCTCCGCACGCGTGCGGGCTTGATCGTAAGCAGCTTGCGCGACCGATCCACTTTCAAACAGTTTCTTCGTGCGGGCGGCTTCGTCAACAGCGAGATCCATGCCTTCTTTTGCCGCACGGACTTCGGCCATCTTGCTGGGCTCGAAACTCTCCCCTCGTTTGATGCCGAGTTTGGCGAGGGCTTGCGTTGCCGAAGCATCCGCCGCTTGCGCTCGAAGCGCAGGATCGCGACTGTCGAGTTGCACGAGGACGTCGCCCTTTTTGACTCGAACACCAACGTCGATGCTTACCTTCGTGCAAATGCCTGCCGTAGCTGCCGCTACTTCGCTCGATTCATCCGCAGCAAGTGATCCACTCACCTCGAGCGTCGGAGCGAGTTTCTTTTCTTCGACCTTGGCGAAACGCACCGTCGGTGCTGTTCGCGTGCTCGTTTCTACAGCAGCGGCTTTGGATTTGTCGTCCGCGTTTTTCTTGCCACACCCGGGCGCTGAGATCATCAAAACGGCAGCGGCCAAGAGCATGACCCGTGCACGAAGCATCATCGTCGTGAACTCCTAGAGCGAAAAGAGCGCTCCGATTGGCTCCACGCTGGTCCGTGTTTCCAAGTTTCGCAAGCTCGAGCCCCACATTCCGCATGCTAAATTCGTCGAAATCTCGTATCCGCAACCAAAGAGCGAAAAAATTACCGCCACCGGACCTGCCGCTTGACGTGCCCTGCACACCTCATCTATGCTGACCGACCGGTCAAGAATAAGCGGGCCGCGGTGTTCCGTTCAGTCGTATAGCGGCTGGAAAAGCGCCGTTCGCGCGGCGGGTCCGAGGCACCAAGTACGTGGGGGCATTGTTGACCAAGGGGTCAGGGGTGCGGTTGTGGAACGACAAACGTTTCGTCGATGTGCAAATGTTGCGTCAATCGTTGGAACACAAACGAGCGATTGTAACGTGTCGTTTGTCTAGGAACGAAACTCGTCACGAGACTCCGCACGTTTTCCCATTGACCCGCGGAGGCGGGAGGCATTACGTTGAATACCGACCAATTCCATGGTTTTGGTTGGAGGTAGCGTATGAAGAGTTTGCTTGTTCGGACGCGATTTGGGGCTCGTCTCGGTTCACTGGCGCTCGCGTTTGGGCTGCTTGCAGGTTGTGGTACTGAACCCACCGGAGGACCAGTCGCTGGCGACGGAGGCTCGGCGGGAAGTGCCGGCGAAGGTGGATTCAGCAATGGGGGGCACGCGGGGGCGGGAGGAAGTGCAGGAGCACCCGTTACGTGCACGCCAACGGTCGAAATCGCCTCGAACAGCCGGTCGTTCACCATTACCGATCCCGAAGTGCTCGCCAAATTCGGCATTGAGCGAGTGCTCCAACAAATGATTGACAAAACGGGGAGTGGTCCTGGCGCTTTTACGCCGCTCGAATTCTTGCAACGTCTGTTCGATACCGAAAATGCGGTGGTGGGGGGCGCATTTGCGGATGTCGACCATTGCGATCAATTCAACTTCGCCTTCATGAATGCTCCGGCCACGCATTGTCCCCGTGCTGAAGGTGCGCTCGCGACGAATCCGAATTTGCTCACCGCAGACGATCCTAATTCATTCATTCCGGTCGCGATCGTCAATCGTTTCGACCTCACCCGTGCGTCGGGCATCGCCTGCGGTGAATACCGCGTTGTTTATGCGAAGTTGTCCGGAAAAACGAATCCCGATGATCGCATCTTCGTCATCTTCGAAGCCTCCTTGTCGAATCCCATGTGGCCCGATGTGCTGGGATGCAAGCCCGTGGCCGAGATGTGGGCGAGTTTGGAAAAGGAAACGGATCTGCAAGTCGTTTCGGATAAAGTCGAAAACTTCTTCTTCACCGGTTTGTCCGGATTTGGCCCCGTCATCCATCCCGACAACTGCGGCGACAAGAGTCCGGACGACGACGGTTCTTATGCCGGATCGCGTGGGCAAGTGCGTGTGGGGCACAAGATGCAAGTGCCGTGGGAATGGCGCGAGTTTCACATGAAGCGCAGGGATTCACTGCAAGCGCCGCTGGCGTTCGTGCCCGTCTCCGTGAAAAACAATCCTACGCCCGAACGTTTCGATATCGAAGCCACCCCCGGCGATGATTGGTTCCGTCAAGAATTCATGTCGTCGAGCATCATGTCGCTCGCTGCTTCCGAGCTTTCGGGGATTCATATGCAAGCGCCTGGAAAATCGAATCTCGGGCAAAGTGCATTCGAAGGAGCGGCGGCTTCCGATTATGCAGTTCGCGGCTCGAAACTACCAGGAACCGATTTCGCCAGCCAAATCGATACGAAACTGGCGTCGCTCAACGTTGGCGCGGCGTGTCCGTCCGATGACCCGATCACGGGCAAACGCATTTTGCAGCGTGCGTCCGTCCAAACATGTGCGGGTTGCCACGCACCGCAAAAGTTCTTGGACGCCGGCAATGGCCTTGGTTGTGGTTTGACGTGGCCGGATAGCTTGGGCGAAGTGCACATCGACGAATTCGGTAAATTGTCCCCAGCACTCACGGACGTGTTCTTACCGCGTCGCGCCGAGGTTTTGTCCTGGTTCGTCGGCGGGTGCAGTCGCGAAGCCATCAACACGGTACTTCAACCAGCCGATCCTGGCGATGGTGTCGGACTGCCGAAGTGACTCGTCAGCAACGAACCACCCCCTCGATTCCCTTCATTGGGTCGCTTTGCCAAAACCCTTCAAGAAATCATCGACGACATTCTTGAAGCCCGACACACCCGCGCCAGCGACGCATCCCATCGCTTCGCCACACGTCTTCGCCGTGTCCACACACGCAACTCCCTTGTCCACGGGCGCATCTCCAGCCACTTTGCGCCATTGCTCGATCTGCGTCGTACACTGATCGAGCTGTTCTTTCGTGCCGTCTTTCCCACTGCATAATTCGCCGACCCGTACGCAGGCGACACGATTGGGGTTTCGCAGGTACGCGAACGCGCCCACTCCGACGCCGATGATTGCCAAGAGCACAATGATGGAGAGGGCTTTTTTCATGGTGATTCTCCGCGGGGCGGGGTGTCGTAGCACTACGGGAATCGACATGCCAGCTTTCGTCGTTGCGGAGGTGATGACGCGCAACATTTCCGAGATTTCTCACGCGATGTTGTGATAACATGCGCGCGTCGCCATGCCTTTTCGATCCGCGCGCCAACAACACGTTGCAGAAAAACCAGAAACGGGCGCTGTCGCCGAGATGGTTCGGCAGTTTGCCGATCCGTTCGCGTTCGTTCGGGAACTCGTGCAGAATAGCATCGACGCGGGAGCTACCACGCTGTCGATTCGTGTCGAACGGGCGGGGGGCATAACGACAACAGCATTGCACGACGACGGTGCAGGAATGAATCGCGAGACCATCGACGGTCCGCTTCTCACACTGTTCAATTCGTCCAAAGAGGGCGATTCATCGAAAATCGGTAAATATGGCGTAGGCTTCGTGAGTGTATTTGCGATTGATCCCGAAACGGTCGAAGTCGACACGTGGCGAGATGGTCAACGGCATCGTGTCCGGCTTTTTCGAGACCATCGTTATGAAATAGAAAAACTGGAACCACTTACGGAATCGGGTACAACCGTCACGCTTCACCACGCGATGGACGCCGAAAAATTCGACGAACACCGCCGACGATTGGAAACGGCGTTGTCGCGTTGGTGTAGGTTTGCTGCGATTCCCATCGAATTTTGCTCCGTCGATCACGATCGTAACGATCCCGCAACCTCGCGGCGCATTGATTTGCCCCTGTCGGTGCCGTCGTCGCTTTACGTTCAAGCCCATCGTGACAAAGAACGGTTCGTCGTTGGACCTTCCGCAGGGACGGATCGATATTTGACCGCAGGTGTCGCCGAAGACGATCCCGCGAAAGGCAAGGCCACATTTGCTGGGTTTTACAATCGAGGATTAACGTTATTCGAAACGGACGAACCATTGCATCCCTTGCTCGCTAATGTGCGTTTGCGTGTAGACAGTCCGTTTTTGAGGCACACGCTCAGCCGGGACAATGTTTTGCGGGACAAGGCATTCGATCGTATCGTCGCCAAAGCCCGTGAAATCGTACAAAAGTCATTACGACGCGAATTGACGTCGCGGCTTTCGCGTGCCGCG
>JANORL010000345.1:0-16840 GCA_031415295.1 Polyangiaceae bacterium
GCATTCTTTTCGAAGCGGGCACGTGACCACTGCGGCCAAAGCCGGTGTGGGTTTGGCAGAGATTGCCAGCGTCACGAATCACCGAAGGCTCGACCAAGTACGTGAATACATACGGGAAACGGAAGCGTTTCGCGTCAATACATTGGCCGGTTTGCTGTAAAATGGTTTGTCGTATAGCAACGAATTCGTTACATTGACGGCATTCAATGTCCGTTACACGCCACGTTGCCGTTTCGTGAATTTGGTTTCCGTCATTTCATACAAAGCGAGAATGGTTTCCGCAAGCGTTTCACGCACGGGCATTTCGACTTCGTATTCGTCCGCGATGTTTTGCACGACAGCGCGCCAGGATTCGTCGACGGGTTTGCCCGCGTTTGCAGAGTATTCGACGAGCGAAGTCATCCAATACCGGGCCCCAGACAGGTACCGCGGATCTTGTTCACGGAAAGCTTTTTCGAACACCGCCAACGCTTCGGCGTGTTTTTCCAGTCCTTCAAAATTTCGCGCTCGGAAAGCTGCGAGCGCCCACTTATCCGTGATATTCTCGAAACCGAGTTTCTCTCGGATGTCGCACGCGACCAGGGCTTCTTCGTATCGATCTGCTTCCCATAAGGTAAGCTCGCGATGGGAGGCGACTGCTCGCTTCAGCCAGCCGTCGTGATCTCGATGGCGATTGGCCTCTTCGAAGGCGTCGATCCACGCCAGAATTTCGTCGTATCGTTCCTCTTCGGCCAACGCGCGACTGTCGGAGACTCCCCATCCGAATGCTTCTTGGAGTTGGAGTAGATCAAGGCACGGCTCGCATACCCGTTCGCTCAGTTTACCGCTTCGATTGGTGTATATCGTCGTAGCTGGGCGCTTTTTGCAGAAAAAACACGTTTCACCGGGTTCGTTTCGATCTGATTCCATACGGTGCTCCGTTTCCCGTTGTCGTGGATGTCAATTGGAGAGTGGGCATTTGTCCGTCGGCCAATACTTCTTATCCAAGCAGTACCCAAAGCATGCTTCGCATTGTTTCCAGTCCCCAAACATCTCTCGATTCCACGGTGGCTGCCGCCGATTCGCGACACAATGATCAAGGTAGCCTTGACACATGGTGTCGAGCTTCCTGTTGCGCTTCACCGCCTCGATCGTCTCTTCCGCGGCCACCGCAAGAATGTACACCCCCAGCGTCACACCCGCCGCGACGATGACGATCGGTGCGAGCACGACGACCGCGCCCGCCGCTTGCACCACACCCAACGGCGCGCGCGAATGCCGCATTGATTCGCCGCCAGAAAACGGCTGCGAGGACGAACGCACCGGAAACATCGACGGCGGTATCGACAAACCCTCGAGCGCCCCCGTCAAACAGGACTCGATCGCCTCGTGATGCAACGTCGAGCTGCGTATCTTGATGCCGTTGACCGCTCCGTCGTTGGTCACCGTCAGGTCAAACCTCGTTTCATGCGAATACGTTCGCAACTCGGATGCGTGCTTTTTGACGCACCCTCGTAGTTGTTCGACGACCGCTTCCGGCATCACCCATGCATCGGCGGGCGATAACGAGTCCTGCTGCGGAAACGCCGCGCTGCGGTACTCCTCTTGTTGGGCACCGCCACAACCAAGTGGCACCACGGCCAGCGTCAAACCCGCCGCAACGATGGCCGAACACGTCGATCGAATCAGCATCGGATCCCTCCGTTGACGAGAAGAACACGACGTGCACACAAGGGCAACTTGTCGACTGGTGCATGACTCGCGCAACGCAACAATGTGCGTCATGCGGGTTCGACGAACTCGGCCAAGACAAACGCAAGACAAAATCAAACGAAACGCTTGTCCAGTTGTTACGTGGACAAACGATCAGGGACGTGTGCGCGAGCCTTGTTTGATGGAGCTGGCGAGCAGAAAGATGGCGAGTGGGATGAGCACACCAGCCAAGGAGGTCACGAGCGTGGTGAAGAGTTGACTGGCAGTGAAGATCGACGGGACACCGAGGAAGAAATTCGCGGCGACACTGACGATGCGCCGGATGATGGAGGCGAAAGCGCCGAGTGCTCCTGCGCCAGCCAAGCAGTAGCCAGCCATGGAATTGACGGGACGAACGTAGACGAGTCCGACGACAGCGAGTCCAACGCTGAGCAAGAGCGCGATCCCCGAGGATGCCATTCCGAGGATGCTGAAAATGAAGGTTTCGTTCACCACGCACCTCGTTGTTTTTGCGTCTCGGCGAGTTTGACCGAGCCAAACATGACCCCGCCGTAAAAGACGAGGGCGGTGACGATCCAGAGGAGTGTGCCGACGGCGTAGTAGATCATCCTCGTGTCGGTCCCGCCGTCTTTGGGCTGTATCGCGTCGAGGATCATGTCGAGAAAAAGACCGACGAGTCGTCCGCCGCTTGCAACAGCGAAGATAGTTCCGGCAAGGCTGTTTAATGGTCGTACGACAACGATGCCGAGCACGAGCACCGCGATGGCGACCAAGAGAGAAAATACGGTGCTCATGCTCCCGAGCAGCGACAAGATTTGGCGTTCCGCAGACTCCATACGTTCTCCGATGCGCATGTCGCGCTTGGTATTTGTGGCGCGATGTTACATGCGTCGTGTGTCCGGGGCGAGAAAGCGGCGAGCACGCTCATGCTGCGCAAAAGCTTTACGGTGGCGCAGGTCGTGGAGATGCTAGGTTTGGCTGATGGCCAAAGGGCACGATCACCATTGGGTCACGGAAAGAATCGCGCTGGGAAGTGCTGTGGTGACGCGCGAGCACGTGCAAGCGCTCATTACGGATGGGGTCACGCACGTACTCGATTGTCGATTGGCCGAGGGCGGGGAGGTTCTGTACGAAGGCACGACGATTCGTTATTTGGCGAATCCGACGGCAGATGACGGCAAACCGAAGCCGGACGAGTGGTTCAAGAAAGGCATCGGGTTTGTCCTTACGAGCCTTTCGGTTCCCAAGACGCGCGTGTTGATCCATTGCATGTTGGGCGTATCGCGGAGCCCGTCGATGACGTATGCGGTGTTGCGATCGCTTGGGCATTCCGGTGATGACGCGGTAAAACTCATCAAGAAAGCGCGACTCTTAGCGGGTGTTCGGTATCGAGAGGATGCGGATCGAGCGATTGCAGCGATCGAACAAAAACGTACAGCGGCGCTACGAGGAGTTCCGAAGCGCCGCTGACGGTTTGTCCGCATTGTTATGGCGCGCCAAACCGGCTCGCCATGTGTCCATTCAGGACTTGGCAGCGGTCTTGGCTTTGGCAGCCGTTGCTTTTGCCGCAGCTTTGACGGTCTTTTCCAATTCCTTGCGGAGTTTGGTCAGGTCACGCGGTGGAAGCTTGCGGAGCAGTTCGACGACCTGATCACGGTCGTCGTCGCTGGGGAACGTGAGGATGTAGAGCGGGGGAACGTCGAGGCCTTTGGCGAGCCGCGTAATCGTTTGGGTGGTGATGGCGGCGAGGCCGTGTTCCACGCTGGAAAGGTGACCTTTCGACAGCTCGCTGGCGTCGGCGAGGTCGGCAAGGGACATGTTTCGCTCGGCGCGCAATTCGCGAAGGCGCGTGCCGACTTTGGTGGCATAGGGATCAGGTTCAAGTCTTCGGGGCATGAATGGCGGATATCATCGTGCTTTGGCGAAGACAACGAATTTGTTACGTACGCGGCGAACTTGGTGTCCGGCCATGACGTACCCGTAACGAGTGGGAAATCCAGAGTGCGTGTCAGAGCGCAAAAAGGTAATTTTCGGGGGTATGGGGGCGGAGCGCGGGCCCTTAATTCTCTATTCCGGCGGGGTTTGGGGCTGCACGCCCCATCGTCAACTCGGTAGAGGGAAAATGCCGAAAGCGCGCAGCGATTGTCGGCATTTTCCCTGACTAAGGTTGAGCGCGAAGCGCTCAACCGGTCGACAAACCAGAGTAAGTTAGGGTGGGAATGGTCCACGTCCGCGCCGTTTGTGCATTTTGTCGCCAAATTCCCGAAACTTGATGACTTGTGCGGGATCGAGTGTTTCGACGATGCGGTCATTGGTGCGCTTGTGCAAAGCGTCGAGTTCGTCGCGACAAGGCTTCGTCGCATTCTCGAAATCGTCGTCGACTGCTTGCAGAATTGCGCGGATTTTTTTGACTTGCTCGGGGGACAAATCGAGTTGTCTGCGCATGGATTCGATACGTAATCTTGCGCGAGCTTCGCGCGGAGGGCCTTCGAATGGCGAACCCAATTCTTTGAACATGTAGGCGCGTGTGCCGCCGATGCCAGCGACGGCACCCAAGGCAAATACCCCGACAAACGCAGCAGCGGCCCAGAAATTCGACTTCATTCGTCCACCTCGAGTGCCGCCACATCTCCAAGAATCGTGGCATCGTAGCTCGTTTCCGCTTGGCTCGAGAGCCAGAGACAGAAAGCTGCCGCTGCGGCTGCACCCATCAATGCAAAACGGGAAAACCGCACGACACGCGTGTTCCATTCCGTTTCCTGAATGGGACGAAAACCACTTCCCTGCCCCACCGATTGCATGACGGATGCGACAAAGTCGTCAGTCGGTGCAAGTGCGCTTGTTTCCCGCCGTGCTTTTTCGAGAATGTTTTCCGCGGACGTCTCATGGATGGCGGCCATGACCGCATCCGAAAAATCATTCGTCGGACACAGTTCATCCGTGCCACGCGTCAGCGATTGCAGACGATCGAATGGATCTTGTTCACGCGCGGCCATGTTTCACCTCTGCGGGTTCCGTTTTCATACGTAATGCGGCCCGAGCTCGCACGAGCCGTTGTTCAATGGCCCCTTCGGTCGCTCCGAGCGCTTCGGCTGCTTCTTTTGCGGTGAGTCCTTCGACGGCAACGAGGACCAATGCGGCGCGATCGAGTGGCTGGAGGCTTTCGAGGAGCGTATCGAGTTCGCGTAAAGCGACGCGTGTTTCGGCGTGCACGAGGCCATCGAAACGAGGTTCGTGTGTTTCGTCCGCTTGTTTTTCGCGACGTTTACGCAAGAGGTCGACACACGCGTTGGCCACAATGCGGTAGAGCCACGTTTCGACCTTGGAACGGCCGTCATATTGGCCTGCAAGCAAAGCTCGAAAAGCGCTTGCGTACGCCTCTTGCAGTACGTCTTCTGCGTCGGCGAGGTTTCCGACGAGACGTGCTGCAAGGCGGTAGAGTGGAGCGCGCGTGTGGTCGACGATGGGCCGAAAAGAGGCTGCGTCTCCAGCCGCCACACGCGCTGCCACGAGTCTAAGATCGACGTTCATGACCGAGGTTCAGGGTTACTCGATGGCGTTTTCATGGTGTCCTCGACCATGGCCACCGCGTCCGTGTTTGCCGCCATGACGACCCATGGGGGGTCCTTCTTCGACCCGCTTGGCGAGTTCAGCGCGTTGATCGGCATCGAGGATCGGGACGACGATTTGCAGCATGGTGACGAAATGATCCGCCCTCGGGTGCTTGCCGTCGTGTTCGGGCAAGACGCTGGCAGCGTCGAAATTGTCGCCTTTGAATGCTTCCAGCGCCGCGTCCATGCGCGCACGATGTTCCTCGAATTTGTCGTGCTTTTCGTGCGCATCTTTTTCGGACTTTGGTGGCATGGCCGCTTCGATGGCTTTTTTCTGGTCGTCGCGCAGTTCGATTCCATGCAACAGGAACATCATTGGGCCGCCGTGTCTGGCCTGGTGTTCGCCGTGTTTTTTTCCGTGGCCCTCGTCTGCTTCGTGTCCACCGCGTTTGCCGTCGTGCTGCATATGCTTCTGCATGCGGTCCTTGACGAGCGTCACGAGTTGCGTGCGTTGCGCGGGCGTCAGGGTCGCGTGAAGCGTTTCGACAGCTTTGACGACGGCGGCTCGGTGCTCGGAGGCCGCCTTTTCCATGTCGCCTTCTTTGGCTTTGATGGAGGCTTCGTCGATTTTGCCGGCGCGGATGTCTGCGGCGAGGGCCTTGTGGAAGGACTTCATCTTTTCGCCTTTGCCGGCGTGTAAGTTGTCGATTGCAGATTCGATCGTTTTGCGTTGTTCGGCTGACAGGTCGATTTCTTTTAGAGCGGCGGCGAGGAGGGGGTGTCCGTGTTTGCCGCGGGGTCCGTTGTGCGCGTCGGTTGCGGCGGCGGCTTCGGAGTTCGCGGCGACGTTTTCGTCGGCTTCGATGCCAGAGTTTGCGGAGGCGCAAGCACCGATGACGAGCGAGGCGGCGAGAAGGACGGGGGCGAAGAATTTGAAGCTCTTGGTGATCATGGTCGGTTATCTCCGGTGCCTCGGGTGATTGTCACGAGACTCGAGGTTACAGACGCCGGGTCGAGGGAGTTCCCTACGTCGATGGCAACATTTCTTTTTGTCGGTGGCAAGAGACGAGCCGTGAATCTGTACGCAGCGGCGATACAGCGAAGCAAGCATGCTACGAAGCTACGGCGCTTTGGCTAGCGCGAAGTCATGACGTCGACAAGGTCCCCGTCTATCGAGCGCCAACACTTGAGTGGGCTTGATGCGAAGTGGCGATGCTGCGAAGCTACGAAGCAACCATGTAGCGACGTGGCGACTTGAGGTAGCGGCGCTGCAAGCCTGCGTAGTTGTTCTGCAACAAGGGAGCAACGAAGCTGCGGTATGGCGTATACGCGCAGCAACGAACCGAAGGAGCGCGCCATTAACGAAGCAAGCGCACCACGTACATAAGAAGCTAGCAAGCGTAGGAAGTTCCCAACAACGCAGCAAGCGACGTGCGGAGATGCGTAGCAAACCATGTGAGCAGGTAGCTTGACGCGTAACAACGTAGCCTAGACGCAACGTAGCAACGTAGATAATGCGCAAGCTACGTACGCAGTGTCGTGCGTAGCGTGTTGAGCTGTTACCATAAAGCGTAGCTACGCTGCGGATAGGCAACGTCGTAGCGAGACAACGAAGCGTAGAAGCCACGTTACGACGAAGCCGAGGAGCATCGCAACAAGCATGAGGGGATACGACGCCGTGACGTAGCAACGCCGTGACGTAGCAGCGATGACGCGTCGTTGCGACATGACGAGACGTCGTCACAAGCAAGCGGCGCTTTGGCGACACATCGAAGCATCGTAGCAAAGCCCACACGAAACAAGCTTGAGACGAAGCTACGTTGCTGGCTTTCAAAGATGTTGCGGTGCAGAGGAGGTGAGGATCTTGCCAGCAGAGGAAGGCCGTGCTAACGAGCGCAGCATGAGAAGGATCGCCATCGTCAACCAAAAGGGGGGAGCAGGCAAAACCACCACCGCCGTTCACCTCGCCGTTTCCCTTGCCAAATTGAACAAACGAGTCCTGCTCATCGACTTGGATGGTCAAGGCAACGCTACGACTTATCTAGGTCTGCCCAAAGGCGGCGAAGCCCTGCTCGAATTGCTGCTCGGAAAACGTTCGCTAAATGCCGCAGTTCAATCCACCGCTTTTGGTGTCGATGTGCTCGCTGGCGGCCCGCAACTCGAAGGGCTCGATGTCGTCCTTTACATGGCCAAAGGGTCCACCGGCCCGTTGCTGCTGAAAAAGCAGCTCGATGCGATCAAAAATCGCTGGGATTTCGCGTTGATCGATTGTCCCCCAAACCTCGGTACAGCAACTGCCTCGGCGCTTGTGGCGGCTACCGAGGTGTTGATTCCTGTGCAGGCCGAGGCGATGGCGGCCGAAGGGGTCGCGCGACTTTGTGAAAATATCGAGGAAGTTCGCGGAATCAATGCGACATTACGCGTCGTCGGCGTGTTACCGTGCATGACAACGGCGCGAGACAGTTTGTCCATCGAGGTAGAGGCGGCGCTGCGCGAAAACTTCGGGGACCTCGTATTTACGCAATCGATCAAACGGGCCACGAAAATTGCACAATCGTATATGGCTCGTAAACCGATGCATGCCTTCGATCCGAAAAACCCCGTCCTAAAAGCATACGATAGCGTCGCAAAAGAGCTAGTGAAGCGAGGAGTGGCAACGGCATGAGCAAGAATCGTGAACAACTCAAAACCGGACTTCGGGCGATTCTTGGCGGGGGGCTGCGCGAAGAGCCTGCCCCGGAAAGCCCGGAATCCGAACGCACGCCCGAAGTAGCGGCTTTCGAACCACAACCGGTGAGAACGCTTCTCGCCATCGTCGAAGCGCCGCCGGCGGAGCCGAAAGAAACACGCGTCCTGTTCGTGAAATCGCCGAACGTCAACGAGGAATTGGCGGACGAGGCGCCGGCCATCGTTGCAACACCCGAAGAACCAGCGCGCAAACAACGAAAAAAATCGCCCCCGCCTCCTTTGCCCGAAGTAAAACCCAAAATGGTCTTGTCCGTGCGGGTAGGGACGCTCGACAATCCGTACATTCGCAAAAGAGACAACTTGCCAACTCGAAAAGTGGGCATTGTTTTGCCTGTTGCGCTTGCCGAGCGTATGCAGATTCATTGCGTCAAGGCGCGAACACGTCCCAATGAATTCGTTGCACGGGCCATCGAAGCATTACTCGACGAATTGCAAGCGTAACCGCTGGCGGAATGATTAAAACAGAGAATGCACGGGCGTGACTCCTCGCGTGCGCTGCAAACGCCTCTATATTTGGGCCTAGAAGTTCTGAGACGAACTGTGAATCGAGCGATTACTTCTCCGAAGTAACGGTTCGAGGATAAATGGCGCGTGGAGGCTGGCGCGAGTGCACAGCAATGATCGTGTTGGTGCGCATTCCGTTGAGCAGGCGCAGGGTCCACGCGAAGGCGGCGGTCATGCTGATGGTGAGCAGGAGCAAACGAATCGCGTCCACGATGGGGAAAGCGGAACATTCAATGAGCAAACAGTTGGACAAGGCGACGCCGCAGAGCGTAATCATGGTAAACGACCCTCGTCGATAAAGCGCAGTCACGATGCCCAGCGAGAGACCAAAACACGCAGCCGTTACAACAAGACCAGCAATACCGCCAAAAATGAGGCCTTCCGCGATGGGAGTGCAGGGCAAGTCCGTGACCATTCCCAATGTTTCATAAGCGTTTTCGCAGACGACCTTGTCCGTCGCGTATTTGTCCGGCATGATAATACCGGGCGTTGCTTTGATGAGTGTCGTACTAAATGAATCCCACAAAGTAAAACGACCATCGAGAGCATCGATGTGATCGATGCTCGTGGAATCTATCCACAAATAGGTCAATCTTTCGGAAAAATTTTGCGATGCTGCGCCGATATCCACAGAACGCCCGGAAATGGCGCGCATCTGGTCAACCGCGTTGCTCGTGGGAGTTTCTTGCCGCCAAAGATAACTGCCAACGACGAGGATACCGCCGAGAAAAGCCAATGCCGCGGCCACGAAGCCCGTACGTACGACCGAAATGCGCGTCGAGTCGAGCCAAGCGCTAGCAATGGAGAGAATCAATGCGCCCAGCATCATGCGGCGTGACTGAGCAATAAATAACAGGGCAATGGTTCCAAGCCATAAACACGCCATTAAAAATGCACGTTTTGTATTCAGTTTCTCCCCAATGACTTCTTTGAGCGTCGCTCGACCCATCGCCGCGGAAAAACCAAAAAGTAGCGGAAAATAGAGAAGCTCGAGGCGAATGCCTCCACTTTCCATGTGAACAGTTTCCGCGTAATGGCTCCACAAACCCGCGCTAAAGCCGGAAATCGTCGACACGCCAGTCGACATTCCAATGGCGAGCGCTCCGAATTCCGGTCGGCCCGCAGAAACCAACGTTTCGACAGATTTGGCCGGACGCTCGAATAACACTGCGGTCAATTGCCCCACCAATATCGCAATTCCCATGAAAACCACGAGCGCGATCAAAGCAAGCCCTACCGCATCCACCGATGCCGGAAGGGGAAACGTAAAACCTTGTTCGAGCGATCTCAATGCATTCGGGCAATACGCAGCAATAAATACGAGCGTCGTCGTAAAAGAAGGTACATGCTCGCGACGATAAACATGGCGCAACAGCAATGCGAGCGGCACCGCAAGCAATGTTACCAGCACAAACCCACTCGATGATGTCAAGTCGCTTCCTGACACCATGAGCCACAGAATGACTGCGAACATCACCCAGAGGATCATGCACACCTCGATGCGCGATGCGGCATGTTCGAGATGGGCGCAGAGACCGACATGAGAAGAGATTGCATGGCGGAACCTGTTGTCGTTGTCAAGTTGATCCAACGACGCCTCTTGAAGTACTGTTTTCGAGGAAGCAGCGACATGCGTAACCCTGGAGGCAACATGCTATCAAACTCGGGACGAGTATTTTTCAATCGAGCAAAATGCGGTCTTGTCGGAATTGTTGGAGTCGCGGTTATCGCGGTGGGGTGCACTGAAGAGCCGAAGTCGAATTCGTCGACGGGAGGGCAGGGCGGTGGTGGGACCGGTGGTGCGGGAGGTGCCGGTGGATCGCCTCCGGTGCAAATTGAGTGGACAACATTCAAAGAAAGTGCCGATACGCAAAAAGTTTATGTGAGCAGTAGCGATGGCAACGATACGAACGACGGATCGGCGCCCGAAAAGGCTGTGAAAACACTGGCGAAGGGCATTTCGCTGCTGCGTGATGGAATGCCGGATTGGATGCTGCTCAAACGCGGCGATGTGTGGCTGGAATCGCTGGGAGAATGGAATAAGTCGGGCCGAAAAACGACGGAACCCATGGTGGTGATGACGTATGGTGACCAGCAAGCTCGTCCCGTCCTCAAAACCGGTTCTCAAACCGGTCTGTTGGCGATTGCCGGCCCCCTTCAACATCTTGCGTTCGTTGGCTTGCATTTGTACGCTCATACGCGCGACCCAGAAACCATCGACTTCATGGGTGCACCTGGAGGCCCTGGCATTCAATGGCTTGCACCAACGGACGATCTTCTTTTCGAAGACATGATGGTTCAGTACTACGCAACCTCGAACATCAACCTAAAAGCCAACATGACGAACGTGCGTGTCCGTCGTTCGGTTATCGTCGACGCATATGATGTGAGCGACAATGCGCAAGGGCTGTACGTAGAAGGCGTCAAGGGTGTGCTCATCGAGGAGAACGTGTTCGATCACAATGGTTGGAACACAAATGCGGGGCTCATGGGATTGGCTCTGCCGACTTTGTACAACCACAACCTTTATGTGCAGTCCAACTGTGATGACGTGACGATTCGTGGCAATTTGAGCACGCGTGCAGCGAGTCACGGAATTCAGGCTCGTGCTGGAGGTACGGTGACGGGTAACCTTGTCCTGGATAATCCGGTGGGTATGTCATTCGGGCTCGTTCCGGACGACTGGGATCCGAAAACAGGCGGCGTGACCGGGACGTTGGCGGGCAATGTGGTGCGTGATGCAAGCGATATCGATGCGACGAACCAGCGTGGTATAGGCATCCAGCTTGGAAACATCCAATCGGCGATGGTCGACGATAACATTTTAGCGCACGATTCGTCACTGGGGATGGCGAGCATTGCGATCGACGTGCGGCGAAAAACGAATCCGCTCGTCGCTGACGAGAAGGTGCAAAACCTGACGATCCAAAACAACATCATCTATGACTGGCGTGGAGGAATTCGGTTTGGCACGAGCGCTTTGGTGGGTGTATCGATTCAAAACAACGATGTGCAAGAGCCGGTTCGAACGAGTGAACTCGTGAATTATTTCGGAGCAGGGTTTACGCCGGAGACGACCTACGCGGGCAATCACTGGTTTTCGTTGGCCAATCCCGGTGCTTGGTTTACGATTGGGGCGACGTCGCAGTCATTCGACCAATGGATCGTCACGACGAACGAGCAAGGGGCGACGAATACGTTGGTCGTGTACGCGGATACGGAACGGCGGCTGGCAGATTATCACCAAACGCTGGGAAAAGACGCGACGTTCGCTGCGTACATGCTGGAGGTGCGCAAGCAGTCGCAGAAGAATTGGCGCGTCGAATACATGGCCAAGGCGCCGATCGCGTACATTCGCCAGGGTTTCGGCAAGAAATAAATCGGGATGATTTGGGCGCGGGTCCTGATTGCGTGCAGGTCAGGATTTGAACGCTCGCGCTGCGCGAGACCAGTCTCGATGAGGGGCTCCGCAGGCGGCTTTTTGAGTCTTTTGGGGCAAGCCCCAAAAGACGAGCCGACGGCGGTGTGCCCTTATGCAGACCTCCCGTCCCCGGGGGAGAAAAACTCGCAGCGATATACCCCCGACCCCATAAGCGCTGACTTAGACATCCATCGCCCTCAATTCTCTCATCCGGCGGGGTTTGGGGCGCCAGCCCCATCGTCAACTGGTTTGTGGTAAAATGTCTAATGCGCGCAGCGATTTTCTAATTTTTTCCTGACTTGGTTTGAGCGCGAAGCGCTCAACCGGTCGACAAACCGGAATTTCTGCGCACCGGACAAATGATTTGCCTTCTCTCGAGAGAGGCGTGATATGCAATCATCGTACATCTTCCGAAAGGTCGTATTGCGATGAGCGCCAGGGCGAGCGTTTGGTACCGGTCGGGCACGTTTTGGATTTTTGTCGGCCTTATTCTCGGGGTCATTTTGGGCGGGTTTTTTCCGCAAGACCACCATCCGGTCGTGTACGAGTGTTTCCGGTTCTTGTCGAAAGCGTTCATCTCGCTCATCAAGGGGCTGATCGTTCCGCTGCTTATCTCGACGATCATCGTCGGGATTGCCCAAACGGGCGATCTTCGCGCGGTTGGGCGTTTGGGCGGCAAGTCGCTGCTGTACTTCGAGGTGATCACGACACTGGCGTTGGTGATTGGGCTCGTTATTGCCAATTGGTGGAAGCCGGGTGAAAACCTGCCCATTGATTTGAGTTTGTCCGGTCCGGTTTTGGCCAAACCACAAACGGGCTGGGAGACGGCGCTGCATCTTTTTCCGTCGAATTTGATCAAGCACGCTTCGGATGGAGACGTCTTGCCCGTCGTCGTGTTCGCATCGCTTTTTGGCATCAGTTTGACGCGTATCGGCGAGCGAGGAAAACTCATTCTCGATTTCTTCAAGGGTACGTCGGAAGTGATGTTCAAATACACCGATATGGTGATGACGTTGACACCGCTTGGTGTCTTTGGCGCCATGGCGTACAACGTGAGTCACATGGCGGCCGCGCATACGGTGAACGGTGTCGTGGTCGCTGGGTGGCCAGCGGTTTTCCACTTGTTGAAGCAATATGCACTCCTGGTCGGAAGTTTGTATTTTGCGCTCGTGGTGCTCTTCTGTTGCGTATTCGTGCCGATCATGTTGATCACGGGCACCAAAGTGATGGGCTTTTTGCGCGCAGTGCGTGAACCGGCGTTGACGGCGTTTTCCACGGCGTCGAGCGAAGCGGCCTTGCCCAGGTTACTCGAAGAAATGGTGCTTTTCGGAGTGCCGCGACGTATTGCGAGTTTCGTGATTCCGACAGGTTATTCATTTAATCTGGACGGGTCGACGTTATATCTGGTGCTCGCTTCACTGACGATTGCACAGGCGGCGAAAATCGATCTATCGTTGTCACAACAAATCACGATGCTCCTGGCGTTCATGCTGAGTTCAAAAGGTGTTGCCGGGGTGCCGCGGGCGTCGCTCGTGATTATTGCCGGAACGTGCGCTAGTTTCGGTTTGCCCGGGGAAGCGGGGATCGCTATGCTCTTGGCGGTCGATGAATTGATGGACATGGCGCGAACGATGATCAACGTCATTGGTAACGCTCTCGCTTCGGTCGTCATCGCCAAGTGGGAAGGCGTATTTGGTACGGCACCGGAAGATGCTGTGGGCCTCGAGGAACCCGCGCCGAAACGCGAGGACGAAGCAGCAGAGCCGGTTTCTACGCTCTAACCAGCTTCGACGCACATGACCTACAGGGCGCACTTGGGGCTTGAACTGCCACGGGAAGACCAAGTATTCTCGCGAGTGGACAGGATGCCGAAACGTGTTCGAATCATAAAACGGCTGCTATTTCGGCTGCTCGCGGCAGCGTCGTTGTTGATCGCCCCGCTGCTGTTCTGGGGCGGCTTGCCGCTGCTTCATGGCTTTGTCAGCGAAACTTCGACGCAAACGGAGCTGAGCGCCCAAGCATTCGTGGATGACGCGGAATGGGATGGTTGTCCTGAGGAAACGCGTCCCGCGTCGCAAGCGCGTCTTCGTGCTGGTCGTTTGGGTGGCCAGGCTCGTCGAGTGTCCGCGCAAATGACCGAGCAGGCGCGGGTCATTCGGTTTGCGCTCGTGGTGGATGTTCGGCGTGTCAAGCCTAAACGTCTTCTTGCTCCGCCTTATCTTCGCCCTCGAGTGCTGCGTCTTTTGAGTTGATGGACGCGCGTCGGTCACGTGGGTGGCGCGGCGCGGTGAGTATTCCGAAAAGTCGCAATTGGTGGTAACGCGGCTATGCTGCACCATTAGGGAGTGTGGCATCGCCAGCGCGCGAGGAATTCGCGCATTGATAAAGGATGTCTCATGCAGAAGCTCGTCGAAGGATTGCACAAGTTTCAATCCGAGGTCTTCCAAACGCACCAGGAGCTCTTCGCTGCTTTGTCGAAGGGTCAAGAGCCGGAGACTTTGTTCATTACGTGCTCGGACAGTCGCATCAGTCCCAATCTCATTACGCAAACGAAACCAGGCGATTTGTTCATTTTACGAAACGCCGGGAACATCGTGCCGACCTATGGTCCATCGAGCAGCCACGGTGGTGAAGCGGGGACGATCGAGTTTGCCGTGGCAGGTCTTGGCGTAAAGCACATCATCGTTTGTGGTCATACTTTGTGCGGGGCGATCAAAGGGGTGCTCAATCCTTCGAGTCTCGACAAGCTGCCGGCTGTCAAGGCGTGGCTCGAACACGCTGAAGCCACGAAGCGGGTAATGGAAGAGAACTACAGCCATTTGACAGGGGCTGCGCTGTTGACGGCGGCCATTGAAGAAAATGTGCTGAATCAGCTCGAAAACTTACGCACGCACCCTGCGGTCCGTGCCCGTATGGCTCGAGGTGATTTGTCGCTTTATGGGTGGGTCTACAAGATGGAATCCGGGGCAGTATTCCAATTCGACGCCGAACTGAATCAATTCGCACCCATCAAGCTCGAGCTTCCGGCAACCATTACCGATGCCGCGTTGCCTTTGGTCGTCATTTGAGCTCGCTCAAGTGAGGTAGCTCAAGCGTCGTTCGTCGAAGCCGACCGTCGTCGACGACGCACAGCGAGCAACAAACCCAGGCCAATACCTGCAACTGCTCCACCTTCTGACGTACTCGCGACACGGCACCCGCAACCGGTATCCAGATCGAGTGGGGGACGACCTCCACCGCTGCCCCCAGACGCCATTCCACCTGTCGCGCCTGCTCCACCCGTTTCGCCCATTCCACCCGCGCCAGCCATTCCCCCGGAAGCGCCGCTGCCGCCTATGCCCGAGCTGCTCGAACTGCTGCTCGAAGAAACCGGTATACATGCGCCATCCAAACATTGCCCTTTCGAGCACATGGAGCCATTGGGTTTTGTTGGATTCGAACAAACACCCGTCGCAGAATCGCAAGCACCCACGTCATGGCATTCATCGAGTGCGCTACAAGTCGTCGCTGCGCCGGCAAGGCATGTTCCCGCAATGCAGCTGTCTTTCACTGTGCAGAGATTGCCGTCGTCGCACATCGAGCCTTCGGGTTTTTCCGGATTGGAACATGCACCCGTCGCGGAATCGCAGGCGCCCACGTCGTGGCATTGATCGAGTGCAGTGCACGGCATGGCACCGCCAGCACTACAGGTGCCAGCAATACAACGGTCGTTGATGGTGCAAGCATTGCCATCACTACACATCGAGCCATTAGGCTTGGCCGGATTCGAACACATTCCGGTCGCGGAATCGCAAACACCCGCGTCATGGCATTGATCGAGCGCCACGCACGCCATGGGCGTGCCTGCCGAACAGCTTCCAGCATTGCAACTGTCGTTAACCGTGCAAGCATTGCCATCACTGCACATGGAGCCATTAGGCTTGGCCGGATTCGAACACATTCCGGTCACGGAATCACAAACGCCTACGTCGTGACATGCATCGGGCATCGGACAAACGACGGGGTTTGCCCCGGAGCATAACCCAGTTTGACAAGTGTCCGTCTGCGTGCAGGCATTGCCATCGTCACATACGGGGCCCGTCAAAAGTCGACACGTGCCGTTTTGGGTCGCACCTGCGGCGACCGAACAAGCATCGCAAGCGCCGGCATTACACGCCGAGTTGCAACAGACGCCGTCGACACAAAAATTGGACCCGCACTCCGTGGCCAACGTGCACCCTGCACCCAGCGACCCAGCGACACTCATGTCACCCGTTACGACGAGGGAAAACGGTTGCGGTCCATTCGGGATTTCAAAAGAACGCACTTTTACGACGTATTGGCCAGCTTGCGGCGCGTTCAGAATCACCTGTTCGAGCGTATTCAAGCGATCCGGATTGCCGCCCGTTGTGGATTGACCCGCCGCAAAAACGTTGCCAATGTACGTGCCTCCAGGACCCGTGACTTCCAGGTCCAGATCGTTGTTGAGGTGAGGCATCGCGGCAGGCGTGGAAGGAAAATCGGTCCAGGCGAGTGTTGCCTTGAAAGGCGTGGCCGTGGCGTTTACGGTGAATGTGAACGTTTGCGTTTCATTTGTCGAACCCTGGGCAAACCCCACGCTTTCATCCTTGACCCAAAGCCGTCGGACTTCCGGGGCCAAATAAAGAGCATTGTCCAGTAAAACGCGCCCCCACCCTTGACAATTTCCAGGAATCGGCGTCGCGTTGGGGAGACGTTCGCCTGAATTGACGAGCGTAGCGCGAATCAATGCCGCTGACGGCGTAAAACCATTGATGGCCGTAAAAATTCCCGATGGATACCAACCATCCATGTAGTATTGGCGTACCAATGCCGCGAGCCCCGCAGCACCCGGCGTCGCCATACTCGTCCCGCTCATCGTTCGTGTATTACAATTGAGGCTCGTGACCGAATTGTCGCTGTTGGC
>JANORL010000346.1:0-2791 GCA_031415295.1 Polyangiaceae bacterium
CCGGAAGCGAGCGGTAAAACGACGCTCACGTTGCATGCCATTGCGAATGCGCAAAAAGCGGGTGGTGTTGCGGCGTTTATCGATGCCGAACATGCACTCGACGTCACGTACGCCAAGAAGCTCGGCGTCAAGACGGACGAACTCTTGATCTCGCAACCCGACTATGGCGAGCAGGCGCTCGAGATTGCCGACATGCTCGTGCGATCCAACGCGGTCGATGTGATCGTCATCGACTCGGTCGCCGCGCTTGTTCCCAAGGCAGAAATCGAAGGCGACATGGGCGACAGCCACGTCGGTTTGCAAGCTCGTTTGATGAGCCAAGCGCTCCGCAAGCTCACGGGTACGGTGGCTCGATCCAATGTGCTGCTCATCTTCATCAACCAGATTCGCCTGAAGATCGGCGTGATGTTCGGCAATCCGGAAACGACGACGGGTGGTAATGCGCTCAAATTTTATTCGTCGGTTCGTCTCGACATCCGCTCGATTGGCAAAATCAAAGAAGCTGCGGCAAGTGGCAAAGAGCCGGCCGTTGTCGGCAATCGTACGCGCGTGAAGGTAGTGAAGAACAAACTCGCGCCTCCGTTCCGTGAAGTCGAATTCGACATTCTTTACGGCCATGGCATCAGCCATTCGGGCGACGTGATCGATCTTGCGGCCGAAGCGAACATCGTGGAAAAGAGCGGCGCGTGGTTCTCGTTCGGAAACGACCGTATTGGTCAGGGCCGGGAAAATGCTCGAACGTATCTCGAGCAGCACCCGGAAACGCTCGAACGTATTGAATCGATGGTGCTGGCGAAACACGGCATTCGTCGCAATGCGAAAGCGAGCGATGCGATTGCTGCAGCACCAGCTGCTCCGGCGAAAAAAGGTGCTGAAGCTGCCGCAGCGACAAAACCTGCAAAAGCAAACTGACAGAGGCGTTGCGAGCGTAACGCAAACGAAGAGAGGGTGTTTCTCAGGCGTTGCGAGCGTAACGCAAACGAAGAGAGGGTGTTTCTCAGGCGTTGCGAGCGTTGTGATGCTAGGGAGGACGACGGAAGCGTACATCGTACGCTGAGTACGTCCGACCGACGCAGCGCAACGCGCAGCAGCCCGATAAACACCCTCTCCGCAATCGTGCTTGCCTGGCCCATGATCGAGGCGTCAAGCTCGATGGCTCATGCGCCTCTACATCATGCGCCACGGTCACGCGGCGGATTCGTCGACCACAGGACGCGACTCCGATCGTCCTCTCACGGACGACGGTCGTCGTTATGTCGCGCAAGTCGGCACGCTCTTGCAAGCGCATCATGGCCAGCACCTGCCGCGAATTCTTTCGAGCACATACCTTCGTGCTGCGCAAACCGCGGAGATCATGGCGCGCACCGTCGCTGAACCAGGTATCCATCTCGATCACCACGAAGAACTCGAACCGGACGAACCCTTGCCGACGAACATCTTGCAGGGCCTTTCCGATCGAGGCATCGACGCGTTGGTCGTAGGGCATCATCCCATGGTGATCTCGATGCTACGAATGCTCGTCCGCGACAGTGCGAAACTACCCCTTGGACTGCATCCTGGCATGTTGGTCGGCATCGAACGTACAAAACGAGACGGCGCTCCCTCGCCCATCGAGGGATCTTTCCACGTCTCGATCATCATGAAGCCCTAAACCGCATCGCTCGTGACTCGACACGCACGAGCTACCGCGCTAACCGTCGCACCGACCTTTCGTCCTCGAGTTTTACCGCGTGCAAGAAGATTCAGATTCCAAGCCCAAAACGCCGGATCCCGAGCGAGCCATGAACGCTCTTGCTTGGGCGATCGATCGCGCCGAAAACGGCAGCACTGCCGCAGTGGTGTGTGCCGAACCGGACGACTTTCGCGCAGCAACCGAACGGTTTCTCCCGGATGTACGTCGCGGTTTCGATCGCATCATCATGTCGTCCGATGCCGAACTTGGCCTCGATTCGTTGCTCGATTGCGGAGCACTCACGACGATGATGCCCGAGGTCAAAGCCCTCGTGGGGTTTGGCGACGGAGAGTGGCGGCACAAGGACGTATGGAAACACACCAAGCAAGTCGTCAGACAAGCGGTTCCGCTTATCGAAGTCCGTTGGGCGGCGCTCTTGCACGACATTGGCAAGGTAAAAACACGCACGATTACGCCCGATGGCGAAGTGCACTTCTTCGGTCATGCCGAAGTTGGCGCGCGCATGTTCGACAGGCTCGATCGACGTTTGCCCATCTTTGCGCCCGAACCGAACCTGAAAACGTCGGTGCGTTTTCTCATCCTGCATCACTTGCGCGCGAGCCAGTACGACCCCGCGTGGACGGACAGTGCCGTGCGTCGGTTTGCCCGCGAGATGGGTGGTTGTCTCGACAATCTCCTGGCGCTTTCACGCGCAGACATCACGACGAAGCGTCCGGAGAAGAAGAAAAAAGGCTTGCGTCAGATCAGCGAACTCGCCGAACGCGTGGAAAAACTCCGCGAGATCGACGCGAAGCAGCCGCCACTTCCAAGCGGTATTGGCGACGAAATCATGAAAGCGTTCGGCATTCCGCCTTCGCGCAAGATCGGCGAGATCAAGAAGGCGCTCGAGGCGGCCATCGAAAGTGGCGAGCTTGCGTCACACGAGGGGATGGAGTTTTACTTGACGCACTTGCGGGAAAACGCAGCGCGTTTCTTTTGAGGAACTCTGGTTTGTTGACCGGTTGAGCGCTTCGCGCTCTACCTTAGTCAGGAAAAATGTCGACAAGCGCTGCGCGCTTTCGACATTTTCCCTCTACCCAGTTGACGATGGGGCTGCCG
>JANORL010000347.1:0-4259 GCA_031415295.1 Polyangiaceae bacterium
AAATTTGCCAGTTTGCAAACTGAACGGCGCGCTAGCCTTGAGACGTCGACGTTGTCAAGCGCCGAGTCACATTCGTCGTGTACGCTCAGCGTTGATTTGCTCCTTCGGATTTGGAAATCGATTCCGCTCTGTTGCGCCTCGACCAGTGTTGATCGTTCTTTGTAACGACGATTTGTCGTCAATGCGCGTTGGAATTTGCCCCGACTTGCGCCAAACTTCGCGCCCCGATGTTACCCCGTTCTTCGTTTCTGGTCCTCACGTTGTCGTCTCTTTTGTTGTCGTGTTCAGCGCCTGGCCCGCAGCCTATCGCGTCGCCGTGTGCGCCGTGTCCAGCCTGTGCACAGAGCGCCGCGCCGAAGGATGTGACGCCTGCGCTAAGTGCTTCAGTGCTCGTAGCTGCTCTGGACAAACCGGCGACGCAGACGGATCCGATCGTGGACAAACTGCAGTCGCTCGCACGTTCTGAATCGCGTGCGTACGACTTGGTCCGGTCGCTTGTGGATGAAGCGGGCTCGCGTTTGTCAGGGTCACCTGGCGATAGAGCTGCGGTGGTTTGGGGCGTGCGGACCATGAAGGAACTTGGGTTGCAGAACGTACGCGCGGAAAAAGTGATGGTGCCGCATTGGGAACGTGGTGCGGAGAGCGGCCGGATCGTCGCTCCAGCGGCGCACAATTTGGCGCTGACGGCACTTGGCGGCAGTGTGGGGACAAAAGGCAAAGGAATCGAAGCCGACGTAATCATGGTCGAATCGATGGACGCGCTGAAAAAATTGGACGATGCGCAGGTCAAAGGCAGAATCGTGTTTTACTCGACGCACATGGAGCGATCGCACACGGGTCGCGATTATGGTCGAGTGGCGCCGATGCGTTCGGAGGGCGCGATTGCGGCAGCTAAAAAGGGTGCTGTGGCGATTGTAATTCGTTCTGTGGGTACGGATCATGATCGATTGCCGCATACAGGTGCAATGAAATACGAAAAGGGCGTAACGGAAATTCCCGCAGCGGCGCTGGCGGTGCCCGATGCTGAATTGATCGAGCGATTGGTTGCGTCAGGAAAAACGGTGCGTTTGGCGATGTCGCTCGGGGCGAAAAACTTTCCGGATGCGGAGAGTGCCAACATCGTGGGTGAAGTCATTGGCCGAGAAAAACCGGATGAAATCGTTCTTCTTGGCGCGCACCTCGATTCTTGGGATGCGGGCGTTGGGGCGCTCGATGATGGTGCTGGTTGTGCCGCGATTCTCGAAGCGGGGCGCCTTTTGACGACATTACCGACGCGTCCGCGACGAACGGTGCGTGTTGTGCTTTTTGCCAATGAAGAGAATGGCTTGCGAGGGGCAAAAAAATACGCTGTCGATCATGCGGCCGAAGTGGACAAACACCAACTGGCTCTCGAAATTGATTTGGGTTCGGGTCGAGTACATACAATGCGTTTTTTGCGTGCCGATGATGCTTCGTCGTCGTATTCTCGCATCATCGACCTCGTTGCACCGCTAGGTATTACGTTTGATGCAGAGCCTGCGCGAGGCGGCGCGGATACGAGCCCGCTCGTGCCGCTCGGCGTGCCTATTGTCGATTTGCACCAGGACGCCACGAATTATTTTGATATTCACCACACGGCCAATGACACGCTAGCGCAGGTTTCCAAAGTAGACCTTGATCAAGTCGTTGCTGCGGTCGCCACGGTTGCGTGGGCTGCTGCAGATTCGGCGGATTCCTTTGCGCGTGTGCCCGAAGGGCGACGAGGCCGAAAGAAATGAAGACACACGCGCGGGTTGGACTCGTGATTGTTTCGTTGTGGCATGGCGGTTGCGATCGTTCGACCACAAAAGAAGTACCGATCAATCAAGCTCCGGCACCAGCGTCGTCGATGGACCTAATGGATTCGGGCAAACCTGACGAAATCGTCGATGTACCCGATTCCGGACTGGATGCCGATGTGGATGCGTCGCCGGTCGTCAATGTCGAAGATGCGGGTGGACCAGACGAACCGTGTCCATCGGATATGGCGTTTTTGCCTGCGAGCCAATTCAAATCTGGCGACAACGGTCGCAAATACGTGGTGACGGCATTTTGCATCGACAAACGCGAAGTGACCGTTGCGTCGTATGCGTTGTGCGTCAAGGACAAAGCGTGTTCTCCGCGGTGCATTGAGGAAAACCGTTGCAGTGCCGTTCCTGTCGATACGGAATGGGGCGACGAAATCGAAGACAAAAAAGCAAGTCGTCGTTGTAATGGAGGTATTCCTGGACGTGAATTGCACCCCGTGAATTGCGTGAGTTACGACGAAGCGACGGCATATTGCGCGGCGTATGGAAAACGGCTGCCGCTCCAGGAAGAATGGGAATGGGCGGTTCGGGGTGGTTCCAAAGCCATGCGATATCCCTGGGGACAACTCGATGCGCACGCCGAAGAGCTTTGTTGGAGCAAGCTGCACAAGGGTCGTCTTTTCAAACGCGCGAGTACGTGTCTTGGTGGTTCCCACCCGCTCGATACGACGCCCGACGGGGTGCAAGACATGGCTGGCAATGTATCGGAATGGGTCATTGGCACAAATGGCGGCAAAACGTACCCTGCGTTGCGTGGAGCGAGTTTCTGGGCGGTGGATGACGGATATGTCAAAGCGGCGATGTGGGGTTTTGAATCCCCGGCCAAGCGTAGTGAGATTTTTGGGGTTCGTTGTGTACGCGCTGCTCGGTTGTCGGGGAAGGCTCAGTCCGGCGAAGTGAAGTGAACCGATAATCGGCGTATTTTTCAGCGAAAATACCTCTCGACATTGGTTGTCCACTGAGTTATGAGCGGTTTCATGAGAACAGGACAATCGTTTTTCGTGGTGCTCGCATTGGGCGCTTTTGTTTCTGCATGTGGCGGTGAAGCTGCGCCGGATACCAAGACTCCGGTCGGTACGTCCACAGTGACGCCTCCGGCAGCGTCGGGGTCCGCGGTTGAGGCACCGCCTCCGCCTCCGGCAGAAAAGAAAATGCCCGCTGCACTGGTCGAAGACATGAAAGCCAGCGACGACCCGAAGCCCATGCCGACGGTCAAGATCACCGCGCCGAAAAATGACGTGTCGGTTGGTGATTTGGCGAAAGCAAAAGATTTTGAAGTGAAGCTCGACGTGAAAGATTGGGCGACGGTTGAAAAAGGGCCGCACGTCCATTTGATTCTCGACGGCCTGCCTTACAAGCCCATTTACGATACGACCAAGCCGATCAAGGTTTCCGAGCTTTTGGCAGGAACGGAATTGACCGAAGGTGAACATACACTCGTTGCTTTTGCGAGCCGTGCGACGCATGAATCGGTCAAAGGTGCGGGCGCCCAATCGCTGGTGACATTTTGGGTAGGCAAGAAGGGCAAAGCGGCATTCGATGCGAAGAAGCCGCACCTTGTTTACAGCCGGCCCAAAGGTGAAAACAAGGGCACGATGGCGCAAGAGATGCTCCTCGATTTCTATTTGTTTGGCACGAAGCTCGACAAGGGCGAAAAAGTGAAATACTCGATTACGGGTGGTGGGCTTGCTGCGCCGCTTTTGGGTGAATTCACGACGTGGGCGCCGAAAATTGTCAAGTTTCTGCCGAAAGGTGATTACGAAGTTGCGCTCGAATTGGTCGACAAGGACGGCAAAGCGTTCGAAGGGCCGTTGACCAAGACGACGCGTAAAGGCATCAAGCTCGATCCGGATGCCGCGGCGGACATGGGCCACGGTGGTACCCATGGCGCGACGCCTGCTGCGCCTGCGACGCCTGCTGCGCCTGCTGTACCAGCCAAGAAGTAATTCGCTCTTTTCGAGAAACCCGCCTCAACTAGGTTCGTCCACGTTCGTGACGACGAACTTTGCCCATTACTGAAAACATCGAGCGACGCAGATCTAGAACGCCGTTCAGTTTGAACGCGGGTCTTGATTTGCACGCTTGCTTCGCGCGTGTGGGACACGCGCTGCGCTGTGCGAGGCCCGTCACGATGCTGGCCATTCGTCACATCTTTTTCTTGAAAACCGCGGTCTTTTGCGTGGGCCGCCCGGGAGCGAGCCATTTCTCGGCGCCCGCGGGACCCCGAACTCGCCCGCCCAAGCTCGGGCTCAGACAGCGGGGCCCCCCGCGAACGCCGCGCAATGGCCCTCTCCCAGGGCTGTCGTTGTGGAAATGGGGATGTGATCAATGCTCAGCGTCACGACGGGGGGCTCGCAGGCGGCTCTTTAAGTCTTTTGTGCAAAGCCCCAAAGACGAGCCGGCTGCTCCGCCCCCCATACCCCCCGAAATTTG